>JBEVDP010000314.1:0-5282 GCA_040513235.1 Acidimicrobiia bacterium
GGCAGCGGTCGACGCACAGGGCGCAGCGGGTGCAGACGTCTTCGTCGACGACGAAGAACACGTGGTCTTTGGGGTCGTCGCCGGGTTGGTCGGCGTTGACGGCTTCGTCGATGGCGTTGTTGGAAAGCATGTGAATGCATTTCCACGGGCAGATGTCGACGCAGCCTTCGCAGAGGATGCACTCGGCTTGGTCGATGTGCAGGAACTGCTTGGGCTTCACCGCACTCGTCAGCCAGCTCGGGTCGACTTCTTGCAATACATACGAAGTCGAGAACTCCGGCATCGGCGGATTCGCGTCGGTCTTCGCCATGCCTACGCGTCGCTTGTTGTCACTGGCCGGCCGTACGCGGAGGTGCGCTTGCGGCTGCGGAAGCGGGCGAGCGCGCCGGCGGGCAGCTGTTCGACGGGTTCGCCGTCTTCACCGACCGCGGGCGGTTCGGCGACAGTGCGCTTCTGCCACATCGAGAACAACAACACGTTGATCGTGCCGAACACGAAGTACGAAGTCGCCGCGACGATGTCGGCGAGCACGTAACGGGGCACGTCGATCGGCGGGAGGTTCGACGCGAACTGGTCTTGGGTGAGGATGTAGGTGTCCTTGCCCCAGTTGAGGTGCGCGCTCGCGAACGTGAGCCACTCGTGCGGCCACACGCCGTACGCGAGCACGAAGAGAAAGAAAACGACGACACCTCCGAGGATCGACGCGGCCCACGTCGACGGCTCGGCCGACTTCTTCGGCTGGCGCGCCCAGATGAAGGCGACCGCGATGCCGATGCCCAGCACGATCGAGCACCAAATCAGCCGGCCTGCGGGACGCAAGAAGCCCGGCGACTCGGGCAAGATGTTCGGCACCTCGAGTGCGAGCAGGCTGGCGATTGTGGTGGGCATCGCCCCTGAAACTCCTTGTCACAGAGGGAGCGGGGCCGGTCAACCCTTACGGCCGGCGTTGACGCTCTTGCTACCACGCTAGATGCGCACGCGGCACATTGAAGGTCACGTGTGCACAAGTGTTTTCACGAGCGCGCGAGCGGCCGAATCTGCACCCGGTCGCGGCCCGTGTGATCATGGTCCGGTGCACGCGCGCCCCACACCTGAATACGACGTCCTCGTCGTCGGCGGTGGCCCATCGGGCGCGGCCGCGGGCTTCTGGTTGGCCGAGCGCGGACACCGGGTCCTGATCGTCGAGAAGAAGCGCTTTCCGCGGGAGAAGACGTGTGGCGACGGCCTGACGCCGCGGGCCGTGCGGCAGCTCAACGACATGGGTCTTGCCGACCGCCTCTCCGACTTCCAACGCTACGACGGGCTGCGGTCGATCGGTCACGGGGTGACGTTGGAGCTCGAGTGGCCCGAGCATCCGGAGTTCCCGTCGTACGGGTATGTCGTGCGCCGCCGCGACCTCGACGAGATGGTCGCCGACCAGGCGGTGAAGGCGGGCGCGACGATGTGGCCGGCGGCCGAGGCACTCACTCCGCTCGTCGAGGACGGTCTGGTCGCGGGCGCCAGCGTCAAGCGAGGCGAGACCGGAGCGGTCGAGACAGTGCGCGCGCGTTATGTCGTGGTGGCCGACGGGGCCAACTCCCGATTCGGCCGCGCCCTCGGCACGTCTCGCGACCGGACCTATCCCCTCGGCATGGCGATCCGGGGCTACTACGCGAGCCCGCGCCACGACGACCCCTGGATCGAGAGCCACCTCGACATCCGCGACCGCGACGGGAACCATTTGCCCGGATACGGATGGATCTTCCCGGTCGGCGACGGCACCGTGAACGTCGGTGTCGGGCTGCTCTCCACCTTCTCGGGCTGGAAGAACGTCAATACTTCCCGGCTCATGGAGGCGTTCAGCGAGACCGCGCCCGAGTACTGGGGCCTCTCGCCCGAGACCTCGTGCGGCCCGCCGACCGGTGGCCGCCTTCCGACCGGCGGTTCCGTCCGGCCGCACGTCGGCCCGACATTCTTGGTCGTCGGCGACGCGGCGGGCTCGGTCAATCCGTTCAACGGCGAGGGCATCTCGGTCGCCTATGAGACCGGTCGTCTGGCCGCCGACGCGATCGACCTGGCCCTGCGGACCGGCGACGGCCTCGCGCTTCGCACCTACGACGCGCGCCTCGCCGAGACCTACGACCTCTATTTCAAGGTCGCCCGGGTTTTCGTACGGGCAATCGGTAACCCCGCGGTGATGCGGGAGCTGACGCGGGTCGGCTTCCAGAGCCGCACGCTCATGGAGTGGGTGCTGCGCATCATGGCCAACCTCTTGCGCCCCGACGAGCTCGGTCCGGCCGAAGCCGTGTACAAATCCGTCGCCGCGCTGGTGAAGGTCGCCCCCGAACCCTGAAACCCAGCGAACCTGCGTGGACGAGTGCGCACAGCGCGCGCTGATCCACGCAGGTCGGCGGGATGAAGTCGTCCTGTAACGCGGGCTGCGGGTAGATTCCGCGCGAACGCAACCGGGAGCTTCGAGGCGTTGGCCGACTACCTGCCGATTCTTGTGATGGCGGCGCTCGTCGTTGCGTTCGTGCTGCTCTCGTTCGTGGCGTCGCAGCTGCTCGCACCCAAGAGCCCGAATGCGGCGAAGCAAGCGCCGTACGAGTCGGGGATCGTGCCCGAGTACGAGCCCGCCGAGCGCTTCCCGGTGAAGTTCTACCTGGTCGCGATGAGCTTCATCGTTCTCGACGTCGAGATCGTCTTCCTCTATCCCTTCGCCACTGTGTTCCGTGGCCTCGGCCTCTTCGGGCTCGTCGCGATGTCGGTGTTCGTACTGGCGCTGTTGATCCCGTTCGCGTATCTGCTGTCGGTCGGCGCGCTCGACTGGGGACCGGTGAAGGACATCGTGCAACGCATGCCCGGTCCGGTGTTGCGCACCAAGCAAGCCGTGCTCGACCCGAGCGCGGTGCGCGAAGAAGAGGCGGCTTGATGGGGCTCGACCAAGTTCCCCACAACTTCTTGACCGCGCGCCTCGAAGATGTCGTGCGCTGGGGCCGGCGTAACTCCGTGTTCCCCGCGACCTTCGGCCTCGCGTGTTGCGCGCTCGAAATGATGGCGACGGGTGCCGCGCACTACGACCTCGCGCGCTTCGGCATGGAGGTCTTCCGCGCGAGCCCGCGCCAGGCCGACCTGATGATCGTTGCGGGGCGCGTGAGTCAGAAGATGGCGCCCGTGTTGCGGCAGGTCTACGACCAGATGGTGGAACCCAAGTGGGTCATCTCGATGGGCGTGTGCGCGAGCACCGGCGGCATGTTCAACAACTACGCGTTGGTGCAGGGCGTGGACCAGGTCGTGCCCGTCGACGTCTACGTGCCGGGCTGCCCGCCCGGTCCCGAGACGCTGATGCACGGCATCCTCACGCTGCACGAACAAATCCGGACGGGCGAGTTGCTGAAGCGGCGGGAGCAGTCGGCGTCGGGTGGCGCTGAGATCCAACTCGGCGAGCCAGTGAGCGCGAGCTAGCGGCATGACGACCACCACCCCCCAGGCGCAACGATGAACGACAACGCTCGTGAAAACGATCACGAGACGGTCATCGGCGACGAGGTCGCGGCGGCGCTCGTTGCGCGCTTTCCCGGCGCGCGCTTCGTCGAAAGCCACGGCCAGCCCGTCGTCTACGTCGCCCGCGGGGAATTGGCCGACGTCGCGACCTACCTACGCGACGAAGAGCAGTTCACGATGCTGGTCGACATCACCGCGGTCGACCACCTGCTCGACGGCAACCGCTACTCGCCGCCGGGCGTCGAGCTCGAACGCTTCGAAGTCGTCGCCAACTTCCTGTCGCACGCGCGCAACCGGCGCATCCGTGTGATCTGCGAAGTGCCGGCCGGCGATCCGACGGTGCCGTCGCTCACGCCTGTGTATCCGGGCGCGAACTTCCCCGAGCGCGAGACGTACGACCTGCTCGGCATCGGCTTCGTTGGCCATCCCGACCTCACGCGCATCCTCATGCCCGACGACTGGGAGGGCCACCCGCTGCGCAAGGACTTCCGGCCTGCTCGCGTTCCCGTCACGTTCAAGGGAGATCCGTCACCCCGATGAGCACGCTTCTGGTCGCGCTCGCTCGTCGCCGGGATACCCGGCTCCGCCCCTGCGGGGACGCTCGCCGCGTTGGAGCGAGGTGACCTCGTGACGGACCTGCCGCCGTTCGAACTCCGGCGCCGTACCGATGAAGGCGCGCAGGAACTCCAGCCGTCGACGCGCACGCGCGAGCTCGTGCTCACCGGTGGCGGCATGTGGCCGGAGGACGAGCTCGGCGACACGATGATCATCAACATGGGTCCGCAGCACCCGTCGACCCACGGTGTGTTGCGGCTCATGATGGAGCTCGACTCCGAAGAGGTGCTGCGCATCAAGCCGGTCATCGGCTATTTGCACACCGGCATGGAGAAGACCGGCGAAGAGCTGACATACGTGCAGGGCGGCACCAACGTCACTCGCATGGACTACGCGGCGCCGTTCTCCAACGAGTTGGTCTACAGCCTTGCGACCGAACGGCTGCTCGACGTCGAAGTGCCCGAGCGCGCGCAGTGGATCCGCATGATGATGGCGGAGCTCAACCGCATGTCGTCGCACCTGCTGTTCCAAGCCACGAACGGCATGGACATCGGCGCGGTGTCGATGATGCTCTATGGCTGGCGTGAGCGCGAGGTAGTGCTCCGCCTGTTCGAGCGCATCACTGGTCTGCGGATGAACCACAACTACATCCGTCCCGGCGGCGTCGCGGCCGACCTGCCTGCGGGCTGGCAAAACGACGTGATGGAGGTGTGCGACACCGTCGAAGCCGGCGTGAACGACTACGACCAGTTGCTCTCGGACAACCCGATCTGGCGGGAGCGCACTGTCGGCGTCGGCGTCATCTCGACGGAAGAGTGCCTTGCGCGGAGCATCACCGGCCCGATCCTGCGATCGACCGGGTTCGCCTGGGACTTGCGCAAGACGCAGCCGTATCTCCCGTACGAGGAAGTCGACTGGGACGTCGTCTACACGAGCAATGGCGACGTGTTCGACCGCTACCGCATCCGACTGTTCGAGATCCTCGAGTCGGCCAAGATCGTGCGCCAGTGTGTCGACCGCATGCCCGCCGGCGACTTCCGCGTGCAAGACAAGAAGATCACGCCGCCGCCCCGCGCGCGCATCGACGAGTCGATGGAAGCGCTCATCCACCACGTCAAGCTGTTCACCGAGGGCTTCAAGGTGCCGCCGGGCGAGACGTACACCTCGGTGGAGTCGCCGCGCGGCGAGATCGGTTGCTACATGGTGAGCGACGGCTCCGGGAAGCCGGTGCGCATGCACATTCG
>JBEVDP010000315.1:0-5073 GCA_040513235.1 Acidimicrobiia bacterium
CACAAGTCGCACCTGCTCCGCGGCTACTGCGACGAGATCGGCCGCGATTACGACGGCATCGTGCGTACGCACGGTCCCGACTGCCGCATCTTCGACACCGAAAGCGATCTGAAGGCCTGGCTCGATTCGCCCGGCGGCGGTCCGTTGCGCAAGGGCACCATGAGCGACGACGAGTATGCGCGCGACCATCTCGTCGGCACCGTCGACCAGGTCGCCGAGAAGGTACAGGCCTTCGTCGACGCCGGATGCCGTGAGTTCGTGCTGTGGTTCCGCGACGCGCCGTCGTCGGAATCACTGGAACGATTCGCGCGCGACGTGGTACCGCGGATCACGGGCTGACGGCGGTACCCTCGCCGCTCGTGACCCTGCTCTCGGACGCGCCCGCGCGCGACGACGCGCCGGACCGGGAGCCGCGCCCGCGGCTCGCGGTCGCGTTTGCCGCGGGCGCGGCGATCGCGGCCGGGATCGCCCTCTACGCGTACTCCCGCTCCGAGATGTGGCTCGACGAAGCGCTCTCGGTGAACATCGCACGGTTGCCGCTCGGTGACCTGCGCTCGGCGCTGGAGCACGACGGCGCCCCGCCGCTCTACTACGCCATGCTGCACGCGTGGACCGGCGCGTTCGGCACCGGGAACGAGGCGGCCCGCTCGCTGTCGGCGCTGTTCGGCGTCGGCGCATTGGTTGGGCTGTGGTTTGCAGGCCGCCGGCTGGGTGGCACCCGACTCGCGTGGATCGTGGTGGTGGTGACGGCCACCAATCCGTACGCGATCCGTTACGCGACCGAAGCGCGCATGTACATGCTCGAACTGTTCCTCGTCGCGTGGGGCATCGTCGCGGTGCAGTGGGCCCTCGACCGGCCGACCCTGGCCCGGCTCGCACCGGTCGCCGTGATCACGGCGGCCTTGGTGCTCACGCAGTACTGGGCGTTCTATCTCATCGGGGTCGTCGGGTTGGCGCTGCTCACCGTCGCGTGGCGCGACCCCTCCCGCCGCGCCGCCGCGCTGCGCGTCGTCGCTGCAATCGCAGTCGGTGGACTGGTGTTCCTGTTCTGGCTGCCGACGTTCCTCTCGCAGCGGGAGCACACGGGAACCCCCTGGGGCGATCCAGTGCTGCCCGCTCTTCCCATCGGCGAGACGTTGCTCGGATTCTCGGGCGGCGAGGAACAGGAAGGGTGGGCACTCCTGCTCGTGGCGTTCCCGCTGTTGTTGGTCGGCGTGTTCGCGCGCGCACTCGACGGTCGTCATCTCGAAGTCGATCTGTGGGGACAACCGCGCGCGCGGTGGTTCGCCGCGGTCGGCGCCGGCACCCTCATCGTCGGGACGATCCTCAGCTACCTCGCCGGTCAGGCGTTCGAAGCGCGCTACAGCGTGATCGTGTTCCCGTTCTTCGTGCTGCTGGTCGGGCTCGGGATCACCGCGTTCACCGACGACCGAGTACGCATGGGTGTGCTCGTCGTGGTTGTCGGACTCGGTCTTGTCGGCGGGCTGCGCAACGCGACCGAGCAGCGCACCCAGGCCGGCCAGGTGGCGGCGGTCCTCACCGCCGAGGCCCAACCTGGTGATGTCGTCGTCGCTTGTCCCGACCAGCTCGGTCCGTCGGTGCACCGGCTCGGGCCCGGCGGCCTCGACGAAGTGACGTACCCCGACCTCACGTCGACGGCATTCGTCGACTGGGTCGACTACCAGGAGCGACTCGATGCTGCGGATCCGACTGCCTTCGCCGAGGCGGTCGTTGCCCGCGCGGGAACCCGCACGATCTGGTTCGTGACGGGACCCGGCTATCCGAACCATCAGGGGGCGTGCGAGGCGGTCTCGGCCGCGCTCACGGCCCGGCGTGAACGTGTCGGGCGGGTGTTACCGTCCGACGACTACTTCGAGAAGCCTGGACTCCAGCAGTTCCCGCCGGGCAGCTGACGCGCGTGCAGGCGATGAGAGACTCGCGGAGCGTTTGGGCGGGGCCGTCGGCTCGCGAAGCGATGCGCGCGGTGATCGTTCCGTACGTCTTGTCGCGCGCGTTCGTCGTGGTCGCGCTCGGTATCTCCCGCCTCGTCGTCGACGAACTCGCCGTCGTCCCCCGACCGCTGGCGGTCGACCAGGGCCTGCTCGCGTGGGACGCAGCGTGGTACGCCGACATCGCCCGCGGCGGGTATGACGCGGTCGCCGCGGAAGGCCTGCGCTTCTTCCCCCTGGTACCGCTCCTCGCCCGCGCCGTCGCGTGGTTCCCGGGTGTCGACACGAATCTCGCATTGTTGCTCGTCGCCAACCTCAGCGCGTTCGGTCTCGGCTTCGTGCTCTACCGCCTTGCATGGTTCGAGCGGCACGATGATGCGTTCGCTCGGCGCGCGGTCTGGCTCGTCTATCTCGCGCCTCCGGCCTTTGTTCTCGTCATGGGCTACTCGGAAGCGACCTTCATGCTGCTGGCGGCCGTCGTGCTCTTGGCGCTGCGTCAGCAGAGGTGGTGGGTCGCGGCCTTCGCCGGTCTGCTCGCGGGTGGGTGCCGGCCGATCGGGTTGCTGCTGGCAGTCCCGGCGCTCGTCGAGGCCGTGCAGCAACGCCGCGCGCTGACGGGTCGCGACATCGCGGCCCGCGTCACCGCGGTGGTCGCGCCGGTTCTCGGGTGCTTCGCGTATCTCACGTGGGCGGTCGACCGCACCGACGACTTCTTCGCGCCCTTCCGGATCCATGAAGACCCGACGCGGCGCGGCTCGGTGAAGTTCCCGGTGACGAACGTGGTCGACACTGCGCAGAGTTTCCTCGACGGAGGCCACAACACGGCTGGGATGCACCTCGTCACGGTCGCGTTGCTCGCGGCGTTGCTCGTCGTGCTCGGCCGCCGCTGGCCGGCTTCGTACACGTGCTATGCGGGCGCCGCGCTCCTGCTTTCGCTGACGGCGAGCAACCTCGACTCGCTGGAACGCTACGCGCTCTCTACGCTGCCGTTCGTGCTGGCGATCGCCGACGTAGCGGATACGGAGGCGCGCGAGCGCGTGGTGCTCGTAGCCGCCGCGGCGGGACTCGTTGGCGCGTCGGTGCTGGCTTTCACCGGCGTCATTGTCCCGTGAGCGCCTGGGCTCCGTGACAGCGGGTCGCGCGTGAAGTTCGGGCGGGCGTTGTTCCTGATTGCCGTCGTCGCATTCGGCGTGCGTGTCGCGTACGTCGCCTTCGCGAAGAGCGAGACCTGTTCGGTGCGGGCCGGAACCGTGGAACTCGCGACCTACCCGAGCGAGTGCGTGCTCGGAGACCAGGTTTGGTACAACTCGGAAGCGAATGCCGTGGCCGACGGCAAAGGTTTCGTGGAGCCGTTGTGGGAGGTCGACCACCCGGGCGAGGATGCGCCACCCGCGGCCGACCATCCACCGTTGACGATCTTCGTGCTCGCGCCGGTGTCGTGGATCGTCGAACATCCGTTGGCGTTCATCGCGGGCGACGACTTCGAGAGCAATGTACGCGAGCACCGCTACACCATGGTTCTGCTCGGCACGCTGCTGGTCGTGATGGTCGGGTTTCTCGGGCGGCGCGTCGACGGTGACACGACCGGCTTGGTCGCGGCGGGCATTGCCGCGCTGGCCCCGAACATCTGGATCAACGACGGCCTCGTCATGTCGGAGACGATCACTGGCTGCGTCGTGGTCGGCGCGCTTTGGCTCGGCGTGATCGCCGCGAAACGACCGTCGCCGTGGACCATCGCCGCGCTCGGCGCGGTGTGCGGCTTGGCCGGTCTGGCGCGGGCCGAGCTCCTGTTGTTCGTTCCGCTCCTCGCGGTGCCGATGGCGCTCCGGCGACCCGACATGGTGCTACGGGCCTTGGTGGCTGTCGGCGCGGCGGTGATCGTCGTGGCGCCGTGGGTCATCTACAACATGAGCCGGTTCGAGGCGCGCACGTTCGTGTCCACCAACGACGGCGTCGCGCTCGCTGGTTCGAACTGCGATCCCGTGTATTCAGGCAAGGGCATCGGGCTCACGACGTTCGAGCCGCCGTGCCTCGACGCCGTTCCGCCGCCGGGCGACCAGAGCGAGGTTGCCGAGGTGTACCGCAACCGGGCTCGCGAGTATGTCGAGGACAACCTGAGCCGCGCCCCCATCGTCGCACTCGCGCGTGTCGGTCGCACGTGGAGCCTGTACCGCCCCCTCGACATGGTCGAGTTCAATCGCGGCGAGGGGCGTGAGCCGTGGGTCACGCGCCTCGGCCTCGTGGTCTTCTACCCAACACTGGTGGCGGCGATCGCCGGAGCGGTCGTGTTGGCTCGCCGGCGCCTCTACCGCGTGCTGTGGGTGCTCCTCGTGCCGGTCGTCACGGTCACGATCGGCGCCGCGCTCACGTATGGGCAGACGCGCTTTCGCGCCGCTGCCGAGCCCACGCTGGCCGTCCTCGCCGCAGTCGCGATCGTCGCGCTCGTGCGGAAACTCCGCATATCGCGCCGAGAGCCGCTCGCGCTCAAGACCTCGCTCAGAGAGCCGCTCGGGCTCAGGCCGGCGCCGGCGCCGAGTCCCGAGTGACGTCGAGATCGATGGCGAGTTCAGCAACGATCGCGCGGTCACCGCGCCGCCACAGGCGGGTGAAGGTGAACACCGCGACCGCGTAGATCGCGAGCGCGAACCACTGCACGAGGCTGAAGCCGAACGTCATTGCCAACATCGTCGTGAGCACCGAGCCGATGACCGAGAAGAACCCGTTGACGGCCCAAGCCCACGCGACGTATTCGGAGTCGTGGGTCGACAAGCGCGCGACCGCGCCCAACCCGAACGGCATGAACATGCCGAGGCACAGACCGAGCGGCGCGAGAAGGAGGATCGTGACGACCACGCGTACGCCCAGCGGCGCGGACAGCAAGCTGTCGGTGATCGGGTCGAGCAACGTCTGGTACGCGAGCGTGAGCACGGCCAGCGCGCCCAGAAGGATCGGCATGACGGAACGGGAGCGCGCGGCCAAGCGGCCGCTCAACATGGCTCCCAACCCGGCCGTGACGAGAATCGACGCGAGGGTCACCGTCAACGAATATGTCGGGTAGCCGAGCAGCCGCTTCATCCGCTGGATCATCGTGATCTAGAAGAACATGAACCCGAGCCCGTGGGCC
>JBEVDP010000316.1:0-6372 GCA_040513235.1 Acidimicrobiia bacterium
CAGGCCGAAGGCGAAGGATCTGACCCCGGGCTCGGCATCGGCGACCTCCATGAGGAGCCACCACGATGAATCACCTGATGCGTGAGATCGCACCCGTGCCCGAAACCGCGTGGGCGGAGATCGACGCGGAAGCCGCGCGCACCCTGCGCCACTTCCTGACCGCACGCCGGATCGTCGACATCGACGGCCCGTCGGACTGGACGAAGGCTTCTGTCTCGCGCGGACGCGCCGAGGAACTCACCGACTCGCCCACCGGCACCACCGCGCACGTGCGCACGGTCCAACCCCTCGTCGAGTACCGCGCCGAGTTCTCTCTCGCGCGCGCCGAGCTCGATGCGATCGAGCGCGGCGCGCTCGACCCGAACCTCGATGCGGTGCGCGATGCCGCGCGCCAACTCGCACTCGCCGAAGACGGCGCGGTGTTCCACGGGCACTCGGCTGCAGGGATCCAAGGCATCGCCGAGGCAACACCGCACGACCGGTTGCCGATCGACGACGACTACCGGCGCTATCCCAGCACCGTCGCGGGCGCCGTGGCCGTGCTGCAGTCCGAAGGGGTCGCGGGCCCATACGCGATCGCGCTCGGACCGCGTTGCTACACGGGTGTGATCGAGACCACGGAAATGGGCGGCTACCCGCTGCTCGAGCACCTTCGCCTGATCTCCGGCGGTCCGTTGCTCTGGGCGCCCGCCGTCGACGGCGCGCTGGTGATCTCGACGCGCGGCGACGACTTCAAGCTGACGATCGGCCAGGACGTCTCGATCGGCTACCTCGATCACGACGCCGACCAAGTGCGGCTCTACCTCGAAGGGTCCTTCGCGTTCACCGTGCTGACGCCCGAGGCGGCCGTCTACCTCGCCTACAACTGACGACTACTGCCAGTAGTTCTCGACGGTGTCGGTCGGTCGCGTGGTGACCTCGTCGGGGTTCTGACCGAACTCCTCGCGGGCGCGGCGCTGGCGCAGCAGGTCCCAGCACTGGTCGAGCTGTTCTTCGAGCTGCTGGAGCCGCGCCTTCTCGGTGCGGTCGAGCGGGTGGCCCCCTTCGCGCTGGCCTTCGCGGAGACGCAGTTCCTCGCTGACGAGTTCTTCGATGCGACCGAGAACCTCTTCGTCCTTCATGCTCCCGACGCTACCCAACCGCGGCGTGTGATCATTCCCGCGTGGTGTTGATCGACGAGCCGCGTTGGGCCCGCGACGACGACGGCATGCGGTTCGCGCATCTCGTCAGCGACGAGTCCCTCGGCGAGCTGGACGCCTTCGTGGCCCGCCTCGCGCTCCCCCGCCGGCTCCGGTTCCACCACGACCACTACGACGTCCCGGCCGTGTGGTGGGCCGCGGTTGTCGCCCAGGGCGCAACTGTGGTTACGACGCGGGAACTGATTCGGCGCTTGCGTCGCGCCGGGCTGCGCCGCAGCCGTTGACCCGGTGCACGTGGAACAGCACCTGCTCGATCCCGAGGAGGAAGAACGAACCGAGGAGCAGGCCCGCGAAGACGTCGGACGGCCAGTGCACACCGAGGTACACCCGGCTCGCGGCGATCGACAGGATCATGTAGGCAGAGAATGCGACCGACATCCACCAGATCCAACGCTTGCGCGTGAACAGGCCGACAACGAGCGGGAGGAGCCCCCAGAGCGCTACGGCGGCCATGACGTGGCCGCTCGGGAACGAGGGGCCGTGGCCGTTCACCATGCGCTCGAGGTCGGGCCGGTCGCGGCCGACGAGCTGCTTGAGGAGCGTCTCGACGAGCGGGCGGCCAAAGGTCGCCACGAAGATGGCGATGCTCACGGCCCGGCACCGCTTCCAGGTGAGGGCGCTCAGGAGCACCCCGACCGACAGGACGACCATCGTCGAGCCGAAGCGCGACATCGTGAGGAAGAACGTGTCGAGCCCGGCGCTGCGGTTGTCTTCGACGAAGTGCTGGATCGGCGAGTCCCAACGGAGCAGGAGCCAGGCGTCGGCGATGGCGGCCGAGACGGCCAGGAAGCCGAAGATGGCGCCGATTGCCAGCAGCAGGTGGCGGTGTTCACGGAAGAAGGAGCCGGGCGTGGCCGGGGGGTGCTGGTGGAGACACGGCGCACACGGCGCCGCCGGGACTACTGGGGCGGCGCTGTCGAGTGTCGCGGTCATTGTCACTGCCTTCATTTCACCCCGTTGTTCGGCGGTAATCCCATGGATCCCGTCGATTTTCGGTGAAGATCCATGACCCCGCATCCCCCAAGTTCGGTCATCCGCGCACACAAAGAAGCTACGCGAGCGCTTGGGATCGCGAAAGAGTCCCAGGTCAGCGGGGGCGCGCGCCCTTTCAGTGAACGGCAAGCGAACTCCAAGTGGCGCGATTCAAGATGCAACCATGACGATCAGCCTTGCGAACCCCACCGCCACCAGCGCCCCCGACCTCGCCCTGGTCGACTCGGTGCACCGGACGCTGCGGCGCGACGCGCTCCGCTTCGAGGCCGCCCTCGAAGGCCCCATCACCCGCCGCAAGGCTCGACGGCTCGTGCGCTGGTACGCCCGCTATGAACGCTTCATGACGGAGCACCACGCGCGGGAGGACGAGCAGCTCTTCCCGGTGCTGAGCACGGCCGACCCCGACTGCGGTGACCTGGTCGCCGAGATGGCTGACGAGCACGCACGGCTGGAGGAAGCGTTCGCGCAGGTGGGACGCGCGCTCGACGCACTGCGCCGGCGCAACAAGCCGTACGACCAGCGCCTCGCGCGGGCCAGCGCCCCGAAGTTCCGCGACGTGCTGGAGCGCCACCTCGACCACGAAGAGTTCGAGGTGCTCCCCCGCTTCACCGCGACCGTGGCGGCAACCTACGTTGCGCGCGAAGCCGCGGTGGTGCAGCACATGCACCGCCGCAACGCGCGCTACGACCGGGCGCTCGCGCCCGCGGCCTGACTCGCGACCACGCGCTCGACTCGTTCGGAGTCTCCGGCCACGACGACGTACTCGACGTTGTGCAGATGTGACACCCGCCCGACTTTTTCGCCACGCGGGTTGTGGATGCCGATCTGGGCGCCTACGTAGCGCTTCGACTCGAACGCGAGTGTCCGCACCCGCCCGCCGCGGGCCGCGCACATCGCTTCGAGGTTTCCGATCGTCACCCAGGCCTCGTCGTTGTACGAAACCGCGACCACGGCGGCGTCCACGGTCGCAATGACGTGCGCGAGCGCGGCCGGCATCGCCCGCCGCTGGTTGAATCGGCTCTTGGTCGCATCGTCGCGCGCGTCAACACGCTTGCACGCGACGCCGTAGTGCGCGGGCGCGTCCCACGCGACGAGTGTCTCCCAGATGTGGTAGTTCGTGAAGTAGCGATGCTGGTTGTAGGGCGGGTCGATGTACGCCAAGTCGAACCCGCCGAGTTCGCCCGCCAGTTCGCACGCGTCGCCAAGGTACGCGGCGCCTGCACCTTCGAGCAGCGCGGGTCGGCGGAGCTCGAGATCGTTGTGCGAACGCGCCGCCCACTGCTTCACGTACGCCATCTGCACGCCGGTCGTCGAGTCGACCCGGTCGGCCGCTTCGATGAGGCTCGTCAGCAAGACCGCATACATCCATGAATCCCGGTAGTCGTGCTCGATGGCATCACGGATGGCGTCGATACGCATGCCGTTGTGCACCTGGAAGAAGCGCGACTGCCGGCAGAACGTCTCGGTGACATACCCGTCGATGCCCGGCCGGGACGCAAGGTCGGCGAAGGCGTCAGCGAGCGCGCGCTCGTCGATCCCGTCCGCGTCGAGTTCGACATAGCAACGCGCGAACATGTGCGCGTAGCGCGCCGTGTCGACGGCCGTGACATGCGCACCGCGCCGCTTGAACTCCTGCGCGACGCGTGTCGTCCCGGTGAACAAGTCGAGGGTCCGCGTCGCTCCGACCGCGGCGCAGATGTCACCCAGGACGGGAACCAGCCGGCGCTTCGATCCCAGGTACTTGATCATCGCTGTGCAGGCTAGAAGCGGGCACCGACTGCGACGCGCATGCCTCCAGGACCACTTCGTCGACCACGAGACGGTCATGGTCTACCGCGCGCACGATGAGCTGATCGGGCGTGGCGGCGATGTCGACGTAGTGGCGGACTCGGAACGACGCGGCGGTGAACGGCGCGGTCCCGCTGAAGCGGGCACGCGCGGCGCCACCCGTGACGATATACGTGACGCCGCCGATCGGGACACTGCGCTGGTAGTCGTGGTCGTGGGCCGAGAGCACGAGATCGACCCCGTGCCGCCGGAAGATCGGTTCGAACAACTCGCGCGTCGGGAGATGGGAGCCCTGGTAGCCAGCCGAGTACGGCGGGTGGTGCAGCGCGACCACCTTCCAGCGCGCGCGGCTGCTCGCGAGCGTCGCTTCCAAGAAGTCGAGCTGCTCCGGCGCCACCGGCGGGTTCGAATCGAGCCCGACGAGCAACAACGGTCCGAACTCATGGGCCCACCATCGACCGCTCTGGCCAAGCGCGTCGAGTTGCGCGTCACCGTGGCCGTCGAGCACGTCGTGGTTGCCGAGTACGGCGAGCAGTGGTGTTCCCTGCGCACGCACATCACCGAAGGGACCGAACACGGTGCGCGGCAGCGTCTTCGGATCGCCGCGCGGATAGGCGTGGTCACCCAGCAGTACCAGCGCGGCGTAGGGCGCGCTCGTACCGAGCGCGGCGACCGCGGCTCCGGTCGCGTTCACTCCCCTGCCGGGATGGCCGACGTCGCCCGCGATCGCGAGCCGCACGGCGCCGCGGCCCGGCAGCGTGTACGGAATCCTGCGCTTGGGCGCACCCTTCCAGTGCGTCAGGTGTGACCAGATCTGACGGGGGTAACGCGCAACCAGGGCGATCAGTGCGACGACGACCGTAGCTGCGAACAAGCGGCGCACATGATCACGGTAGCCGTGCCAAGATCCGTCCCGGCCCCGCCGAGCACCGGAGCGAACGATGCGAGTCCTGCTCACGAACGACGACGGCGTCAGGTCGGAGGGGCTCCACGTCCTGACCGCCGCGCTCGCGCAAGCGGGCTACGACGTGTTCGTCGTCGCACCCAACACCGACCGCAGCGGCGCGGGTGCAGCAATCGGACTCGTGCACGCCGATCAACACCTCGAAGTGACGCGCGTCGAAGTTCCGGGATGCGACGGGATCGAAGCCCACGCGCTCGACGGGCCTCCGGGTATGTGTGTGATCGCGGCGCGGCTCGGCGCGTTCGGCGACCCGCCGGATATCGTCGTGTCGGGCATCAACCCGGGCCTGAACACCGGCCGGGCGATCCTGCATTCAGGCACCGTCGGGGCCGCGCTCACCTCTCAGAACTTCGGTGGCTCCGGCCTCGCGGTCAGTCTCGACGTCGGCGACAGGTGGTACTGGGAGACAGCCGCGCAGTTCGCCGTCGACGTCATGCCACGCGTGCTCGAAGCGCCCGCCCGCACCGTCCTCAATCTCAATGTCCCCGCGCGCCCATACGCCGAAGTAGACGGCGTGCGTTGGGCGCGCCTGGCCGCGTTCGGAGCGGTGCGCGCCGCGATCGCGGAGTCAACGGATGGCGGCCTCCAGTTCGAATTGCGGTCGACGGGCGCCACCCCGACGCCGGACTCCGATACCGGACTCGTCGCGGCGGGATTCGCCGCCCTGACGACGATCGTCGGGATCGCCGAAGCGTGGCCGTCGGAGTTGCACGAGGGCCTTGCCGTCGCCGAGGGCGTCGTTCCCGGTGCCCCGCTCGAGCCCGTACACCCGATCCCCGACGCCTCGTTGCCGCGCTGGCTGCACCGCCCGATCGCGCCGACCTAGCCGGACGGTCCGGATGCTCGTACGCTCCGAGCGTCGTGCCGAATCGGAGGCGAACGATGGCTTCGAACGAACCCACCAACTTCATGGACGCGTCGAACAAGGGCTTCGTCCTCGACGTGTTGGAACGCGAGATCGCGACGACCTTTGCAGAGGTCGCCGACCCCGCCCGTTGGGAAGCACCCACGGCATGCGCGGGATGGCAGGTGCGCGATGTCATCGGTCACCTCTGCGACGCGACGGAGGGCTACTTCCCCAGCTGGGACATCGCGCTCAACGGCGGCTCGCCTCCCGAGCCATACGGGCTGCGCGCCATGATGCGCATGGCGAATGACAACGCGCTCGCATTCCGAAAGATAGGCCGCGAGGAGATGCTCGATCGCCTCCGCGACGACGCGGCGACGATGATGGGTCACCTCCGTGCGCTCTCCGACGAGCAGTGGGGCGGGCTGATGGTGCATCACCCGTATATCGGCCCGTTACCCGCGATGTTCTACGCGATGTTCCAACTCGTCGACTACACCGTGCACTCTTGGGACATCCGCGAAGGCACCGGCGATCCGCACGGCATGAACGGCGACGCGGCCGACTTGCTCGTTCCGGTG
>JBEVDP010000317.1:0-5564 GCA_040513235.1 Acidimicrobiia bacterium
GGCGGCACGTTCGACGTGTCGGTGCTCGAGATCGGCGACGGCGTGTTCGAGGTCAAGGCGACCGCCGGGAACACCCACCTCGGCGGTGACGACTGGGACCAGCGCGTCATGGACTGGATGGTCAGCGAGTTCAAGAACCGAGAAGGCGTCGACCTCGCCAACGACAAGATGGCGATGCAGCGCCTGAAGGAAGCGGCCGAGAAGGCGAAGATCGAGTTGTCGACGTTGCAGGAGACCTCGATCAACCTGCCGTTCGTCACCGCGACCTCCGACGGCCCGAAGCACTTGGAGCTGTCCCTTACGCGGGCGAAGTTCCAGGAGATGACTGCCGACCTGTTGCAGGCGTGCCGCGGCCCGTTCGAGCAGGCGATCAAGGACGCCGGTCTCGACAAGTCGAAGATCCAGCACGTCATCCTCGTCGGTGGCTCGACGCGTATGCCCGCGGTCAGCGCCTTGGTGCACGAGCTCACCGGACAGGACGCGCACAAGGGCGTGAACCCCGACGAGGCGGTCGCGCTCGGCGCGTCGATCCAGGCTGGTGTGTTGAAGGGCGAGGTGAAGGACATCCTCCTCCTCGACGTCACGCCGCTCTCGCTCGGCATCGAGACCAAGGGTCAGATCATGACCAAGCTCATCGAGCGCAACACCACGATCCCGACGAAGAAGTCGGAGACGTTCACGACGGCCGACGACAACCAGCCGAGCGTGGAGATCAAGGTGCTGCAGGGTGAGTCCGACATGGCCTACCGCAACAAGCCGCTCGGCACCTTTACCCTCACGGGCCTCCCGCCCGCGCCGCGCGGCGTGCCGCAGATCGAGGTGACGTTCGACATCGACGCCAACGGCATCGTGCACGTGTCGGCCAAGGACCTCGGCACGGGCAAGGAGCAGTCGATGATGATCAGCGGCGGCACCGCGCTCGGTAAGGACGACATCAACCAGATGATCAAGGACGCCGAGGCGCATGCGGAGGAAGACCGGGTCAAGCGCGAGGAGGCGGAAGTTCGTAACAACGCCGACTCGCTCGTGTACCGCAGCGAGCAGTTGCTGAAGGAGCACGCCGACAAGGTCTCCGACGAAGACAAGTCGAAGATCGAGGACTCGGTGAAGCGCCTGAAGGACGCGCTTGCAGGTCCCGACATCTCGGCGGTCCAGAGTGCGCACGACGCGCTGCTGCAGGAGTTCCAGCAGTTCTCGACCCGCATGTACCAGAACGCGTCGGCGCAGGCTCCCAACGCCCCCACCGGTGACGGCGAGCAACCTTCCGACGACGAGGTGGCCGACGCGGAGATCGTCGACGAAGACGACCAGCAGTCGGCGTAACGCGGACATGAACGAGAACCCGGACGTGGAGCCGGACCCCGTCAATGGTGACGCGGGTCCGGTTTCCGAGGAAGAGATGCAACTCGCAGCCGACATCGACGCGCTCCAACGCTGGGAGCAGGAACGAACCGAGCTGCTCGACACGACGCGTCGACTGCAGGCCGATTTCGAGAACTACCGCAAGCGGGTGCTGCGCGAGCAGACCGCGCTGGTGGAGCGCGCGACCGAGGGCTTGATCGAACAGCTGATGCCAGTGCTCGACAGCTTCGAGCTCGCAGTGCAGTCGTTCGACGAGACGGATGAAACCAAGGTGCGCAAGGGCATCGAGCTCGTGTACGCCGAGTTCTTCGCGGTGATGGAGAAGAACGGCTTGGAGCGCATCGACGCGCTCGGGGCGCCGTTCGATCCGAGCGAGCACGAGGCCGTGATGCAAGACGACGGCGACGGCGACCCCGTTGTCGGCGACGTTTTGCGTACTGGTTGGAAGTTGAAGGGCCGCGTGGTTCGGCCCGCGATGGTGAAGGTGACTCGGTCGTGACTGAGGTAAGCGTCCGCGGCCCGGGTATCCCGGGACGCAGCGAACCGGGGCCCGAGCGGCCCTCTGAGCGGAAGTAATGGCGCCCCAACGGGAGTGGTTCGAGAAGGACTACTACGCGGTCCTCGGCATTCCGTCCTCCTCGACGGACAAGGAGATCGCGCGCGCCTACAAGAAGCTGGCCAAGCAGTACCACCCCGACGCCAACCACGGCGACAAGGACGCGGAGGAGAAGTTCAAGGACCTCTCCGCCGCGTACGACGTCCTCGGCGACAGCGCCAAGCGCAAGGAGTACGACGAGGTGCGCCGGCTCGCGGCGTCGGGTGTGGGGCCGGGTGGCTTCGGACCGGGTGGCTTCGGCGGACCCGGCGGTTCGGCATTCCGATTCGAAGACGGCGACGACGGCGGCGGGTTCTTCTCGGACCTGCTCGGCGGCATGTTCAACCAAGGTGGCAGCGGCCGGCGCGGGCGGCGGGGCGGCGCGGCCGGTCCGCAGCGCGGCCAAGACCTCGAGACGGAACTGCATCTCTCGTTCGACGATGCCGTGCGCGGCATCACGAGCACGGTGCGGTTCCGCGCCGACGGGCAGTGCACGACCTGTGGCGGCAACGGCGCCGCGCCGGGTACGTCACCGGAAACGTGCTCCGAGTGTCGCGGCACCGGTTCGGTAGCAGTCGACCAAGGACCGTTCTCGTTCTCTCAGGTCTGCCCGGTGTGCGGCGGGCGCGGGCAGGTCGTACCGACGCCGTGTCCCACGTGCAAGGGCCGCGGCGTCGAGATGCGCGCCCGCGAGGTAAAGGTGCGGATCCCGACGGGCGTTGCCGACGGCCAGCGCATCAAGGTGAAGGGCCGCGGCGGTGCCGGTATTCGTGGTGGTCCGCCCGGCGACCTCTATGTCGTGGTGCACGTGAGGCCGCACGCGTTGTTCGCGCGCTCCGGTAAGAGCCGCGACCTCACGTTGCGGTTGCCGGTCACGTTCGCGGAAGCCGCCCTCGGTGCCGACGTGAAGGTGCCGACGCTCGACGGGCAAGTGACGATGCGGATCCCGCCGGGGACGCCGAGCGGCAAAGTCCTGAGAGTGCGCGGACAAGGCATGAGCGGCAACAACGGTGCCGCCGGCGGCGACCTGTTGGTCACCGTCGACGTCCAGGTGCCGGAGAACATGAACGAGGAGCAGCGCGCCGCGGTCGAGGGCGTGGCGGCCGCGTTCGCCGCCGACCCCCGCGCCGCGATGAACGAGCAGCACCACAACCGGAGACGAACCGACGATGTCGACGCAGAATCCTGACGCGCGGGCCCTCTATGTGATCTCGGTCGCGGCCGAGCTCGCGGGCATGCACCAACAGACACTGCGCATGTACGAGCGCAAGGGTCTCATCGAGCCCGCGCGCACGAGCGGTCGCAGCCGTCGCTACTCAGAGGAAGACATCCGGTTGCTGCGCCGCATCCAGGAGTTGAGCAACGACGGAGTCAGTCTGGCCGGAGTCAACCGCATCCTCGCGCTGGAGGAGCAGCTGCACCTGGCGCGTCAGAGGATCGCCGACCTCGAAGCGCGCCTCGAGTCTCTGCTCGACGAAATGGAATCGCGGGTGCAGGCGGTGCACAAGGAATACCGCCGCGAGATCGTGCCGCTGCGAAGTGCGGCGGTCGTGCGTTTCGAGCCGAGAAGGTGACCTGACATGCCGCTCGACCCCAACAAGTTCACCCGCAAGACCCAAGAGGCGCTGTCGGCCGCGCAGACGGCGGCGCGCGCCGCGGGAAACACCGAGGTGTCTTCGCTGCACGTGCTGCGGGGTTTGCTCGACCAGCCCGAGGGCGTCGTCAGCGGCGTCATGGAGCGCATCGGCGTCGACGTCGCGGGTGTGCGCCGGCGCGTCGACGAGGAACTCGGACGCCAGCCGCGTGTCACCGGCGCAACAGTGCGCGACGCCACGCTCGCAGCCGAAGCCTTCCGGCTCCTCGAAGAAGCCGACAAGGAACGCACACAGCTCGACGACGAGTTCCTCTCGACCGAGCACGTGTTGCTCGGCATGACGAACGTCCCGGGTGGTGTCGGCGACCTGCTGCGTTCCTTCGGCGTTACTCACGACGCCGTGCTCGACGCCCTGAAGCGGGTGCGCGGTTCGCATCGCGTCACATCTGACAACCCCGAAGAGCAGTATCAGGCGTTGGAGAAGTACGGGCGCGACCTGACCGAGGACGCGCGCAAGGGCCGCATCGATCCGGTGATCGGCCGCGACGAGGAGATCCGCCGAATCATCCAGGTGCTCTCGCGTCGCACGAAGAACAACCCCGTGCTCATCGGCGAGCCGGGCGTCGGCAAGACCGCGATCGTCGAGGGCTTGGCGCGGCGCATCGTCGAGGGCGACGTTCCCGAGGGACTGCGCAACAAGCGCGTGATCTCACTGGACATCGGGTCGATGGTCGCCGGCGCGAAGTACCGCGGCGAGTTCGAAGAGCGGTTCAAGGCCGTCCTCAAGGAGATCGCGGACTCCGAGGGCGAGATCATCACGTTCCTCGACGAGTTGCACACGATCGTCGGTGCGGGGGGCGCGGAAGGTGCCGTCGACGCAGGCAACATGATCAAGCCGATGCTGGCGCGCGGTGAGCTGCGCCTGATCGGTGCGACCACGCTCGACGAGTACCGCAAGCACATCGAGAAGGATGCTGCGCTCGAGCGTCGGTTCCAGCAGGTCTACGTGGGCGAGCCGTCCGTCGAGGACACGATCGCGATCCTGCGGGGCCTGAAGGAGCGGTACGAGGTCCACCATGGTGTGCGCATCCAAGATGCGGCGCTCGTCGCGGCTGCGGTGCTCTCCGACCGCTACATCAGCGGGCGGCAACTCCCCGACAAGGCGATCGACCTCGTCGACGAAGCCGCGTCTCGATTGCGTATCGAGATCGACTCGATGCCGTTCGAGATCGACGTAGTCGAGCGGCGCATCCGCCCGCTCGAGATCGTGAAGGCCGCGCTGGCCAAGGAGCCCGATGAAGCGTCGAAGGCGCGTCTCGACGCGCTCGAGTGCGACCTCGTCTCGCTCCCGGAAGAGCGCGACGGGATGGTCGCGCACTGGTCGTCGGAGAAGGACGCCATCGCCGCGATCCAGGAAGGTCGCGAGCGGTTGGAGCAGGCCAAGCTCGAAGCCGAGCGCGCCGAGCGCGACGCCGACCTGGAGCGGGCCGCGCAGTTGCGTTACGGCCACATCCCTGTACTGGAGCGAGAGGTCGACGCGATGACCGTGCGACTGGCCGACATGCAGCGCGACGGCGCGATGTTGAAGGAAGAGGTCGACGAGGAAGACATTGCCGAGATCGTCGCCAAGTGGACCGGCATCCCCGTGTCGCGGCTCATGGAGGGCGAGATTGCGAAGCTCGTCAGTCTCGAAGACCACCTGCACCAGCGAGTCGTTGGCCAGGACGAGCCGGTACAGGCCGTCGCCAACGCGATCCGGCGGTCGCGGGCCGGGCTCTCCGACCCGCACCGGCCGATCGGATCGTTCCTGTTTCTCGGCCCGACTGGTGTCGGCAAGACCGAGCTCGCGCGGGCCCTCGCGGAGTTCCTGTTCGACGACGAGCGTGCGATGGTGCGCATCGACATGTCGGAGTACATGGAGAAGCACAACGTGTCGCGCCTCGTCGGTGCGCCTCCGGGCTACATCGGTTACGAGGAGGGCGGCCAGCTCACCGAAGCGGTGCGGCGGCGGCC
>JBEVDP010000318.1:0-3667 GCA_040513235.1 Acidimicrobiia bacterium
GCGGGCGGCAACCTTCCCGCCATCGTGGAGCTCGCGAGCCAGGGCCCGGGCGCCGTGCGGGCCACCATCTACGGCACGTTCCAGTCGCTGATCAAGACGTTGCTTGCGGTGTCGGTGCCGACGATCGCTGCGATCGACGGTCCGGCGGTCGGCCTCGGGTTCGACCTCGCGCTGGCGTGCGACCAGCGCGTCGTCGGTCGACTCGGTTGGTGCCGTCAGGGATGGGCCGGGATCGGACTGATCCCGGGCACAGGCGGCGAGCTGCTGCTGCGCCGACTCGCGCCCGGCCTGCTGTGGGACATGCTCGCGGGCGATCGCACACTGCGCGCCGACGACCTCGCCGCCTGGCAGCTCGCATCGAGCGTGGACGGCACGGCGCTCGAGGAGTCAGTGGCACGCGGTCAACGGCTCGGCAGGCTTCCACGGGCGACGCTCGAGGGTTACGTCGACCTCTTCCGGCACGAGCTGCGCGACCAGCTCGACGCGCATCTCGCGCAGTGCCTCGACCTACAGGTCGAGCTGATCTGCTCGGACGAGTTCGCGGAGCGCGCCGCGAGCGTGCTGGCGAGAACGAACGAAGAGGGTCGTCGAGCGTGAAGGTCCACTTCATCGACATCTCGCAGGCGATGGCGGACGAACTGCGGACCGACCTGCGCTCACCCACGGTGACGAACGGGTCTCGTGGCCACGCAGCGCAGCGGCCGACTTCCCGTTGATCCTCACGAGTGGTCTGGACCGCCGCCGCCAATTGGGATACCCTTCTTCAACAGTTTCGGCACGTCGAGGTATGAACATGGGTCTTCTCGCAGGCAAGCGGATCGTGATCACCGGAGTGCGCAACACCGACTCGCTCGCGCTCGCCGTGGCGCGGCGTGCGCTCGAAGAGGGCGCCGAAATCGTGCTCACGTCGCTCGGCCGCGCCGCCGAATCGGCTGCGGGAGTGGCCGCCACGCTCGACCCGATTCCCGACATCCTCGAGTTCGATGCGACCGATCCCGGCTCTGCGCAGCGCCTCGCTACCTCGCTCGGCGAGCGTTGGGACCGCGTCGATGCGGCCCTGCACGCGATCGCCTTCTCACCCAGGAGCTGTGTCAGCGGTCCGATGCTCGACACGCCATGGAGCGACGTCAGCACGGCCGTTCACACGTCTGCCTACTCGCTCAAGTCGCTGACCGAAGCACTGTTCCCGTTGATGCGGACGCACGGCGGGAGCATCGTCGCGCTCGACTTCGACTCGCGGGTCGTGTGGCCGGGCTACAACTGGATGGGCGTGGCCAAGTCGGCGCTCGAGTCGATCACCCGTTACCTGGCCCGAGAGCTCGGAACCCATCAGATTCGCCTGAACCTGATCGCCGCCGGTCCGATCACGTCGACGTCGGCCGCCGCGGTCGAGGGCTTCGACACCGGTCAGGCCCACTGGTCCCGTCGTGCGCCGTTGGGGTGGAACGGCGCCGACCTCACGCCGACTGCGAACGCGTGCATCGCATTGATGTCGGACCTGTTCACTGCGACCACGGGTGAGATGATCCATGTCGACGGAGGAGTCCACTTCCTCGGTGACTGACGCTCGCCCACCGCTGCGCGGGGGGCGAGGCAAACGTATGACAGGGTCGCGTGAGATGAGCGGCCTGACCGGCGACCTGCGGCTCGACGTGACGATGAACGCCGCCGGCGCCACTGCGACCAAGCTCACGCCTCGTCGAGCAGAGCTGCCTCGGCCTCCTCGACCGTGTAACCCGTCGCGATGCGGCGGTCGACGTCCCGGTACGCGTGGGCGAGCCCCTCGATCGCCGCCAGCTTGTCCGCCAGTGCGAGCGCCTGTGCCTCGTCAACATGGTGTTCGCGAGCGTCGACCAAGAGACGCTGCCGCTCCTCTTCCGCGTCGACCGCCGGCCCGATGGGTGAGTCCGTTCCGGGAACGTCAGCCATGTCAGAACCTCCAGTGTGCTCGTTTCTGGAGGCGCATTACCCGTTTCGCGCCGTCCGCAATCCCTCGGTACGGTACGAAACCCGAAGTCAGTTGGGGGGCGAATGGTGGAAGTCCGCACGCTGCGTGCGCCCTTCGGCCCACGACCTTCGGCCTTCGCGGCCCCCAGTCACGAGCGGGGTCGGACGTCAGCCGCTGACCGCGCGCTCGAGCGTCATCTGCTTGAAGGCATCCCGCACGGCGCCGATGGTGGTTCCGTTGTCGTGATCAGCCCAGTCGGCCCATGCGACGCCAGTATTCGTCATCAGGCTGGGGTGAACTCCACCTCGAGTGACGGGAGCGAGCGGATGTGGATTCCTACTTCCTTCGGGACGAAGCCGGGCGCGTAGCGCAGGTCCTTCAGCCTGTCGACGATCATCCCGAGCCCATGCTCGACCTCGGACTTGGCCAGGAGCGCGCCGACGCAGAAGTGTCGTCCCGCCCCGAAGGCGGTGTGATTGGCTGCGGCCGTGTATGCCCGAGCGACCTCGAGGTCGGGACGGTCGATGTCGAACCTGTCCGGGTCGGCGAATTTTGCCGGATCTCGGTTGGCCGATGCCATGATCGGCGAAACCATCGAACCGGCCGGGATGTGCACCCCGCAGATCTCGAGATCTGTCGACGCGAGACGCACGAGGAAGTGTCCGGGAGGGCTGAAGCGAAGCGTCTCGGCGAACGCGGCGCCGATGAGCGAGTGATCCTCACGCACCCGAGCGAACTGGTCGGGGTTGTCGAGCAGGTTCCGCACGACGAGTCCCATCGCCTTATCGGTGGTCTCCCCGCCGGCGACGAACAACAGGCTGATGAACGCCTTCACTTCCATATCCGACAGGGCGGCGCCGTCGATCTCGGCCTGGGCGAGACGCGACAGCAGATCGTCGCCAGGCTTGGCGCGCCTCGCCGCGATGATCGGCAGCATGTACGCCTCCATCTCGGCGCGCGCCCGCATGCCTCTGGCCTCGATCTCCGGATCACCGGTCGTGTCGATGATCAGCGCGATCAACGACGAGTACCACTCGTGGAACTCGTCGTGGTCTGACTTCGGCAAATCCAACATGTCGACGATCACGTTGATCGGCAAGCGCGTCGTGAACTGATCGACCAGATCACCCTTGCCATCGTGCACGAAGCGGTCGATGAGCACCGCCGAGTTCGCCTCGATGAGCGGCAGGAAACTCTCCACACCTGCGGCCCGAAACGACGGCGAGATCAGGTTTCTCTTCGTCGAATGCTCCTGACCCTCCATCTGGAGGATCGTGCGGCCATGCACCCGCTCGGTCGATATCGACTGCAACGACGGATCCTTCGACACGCGAACAACGTCCTCATAGCGACTCACCAGGTAGCGACCGACGCCGTGGTCGAAATAGACGGGATGGTGCTCACGCAGATCGCGGTAGAACGCGTACGGGTCCTCGGCGAAGCGTTCCGACAGGATTGAGATCTCATCGCCACTGTCGACGGCTCGACCATCTGCAATCGTCATCGGCATCCCCCGTTCAAATCGAACCGCCCCGTTTGCACGGCAGTTCAGGCCCGACCGGGCGCCGCAGACCATAGACGTGCCGCGAACGTCGCGTCAAGTGCCGACTGCTGTCGTTCCGTGCGGGTCCAGGTCGTGCACACGCGGTGACCTCACGCTTGCACTGAGCGACGCTCGTGCGTGGCGATGTCGTCGCCGAGGAGTCGTTGGAACTCGTG
>JBEVDP010000319.1:0-5670 GCA_040513235.1 Acidimicrobiia bacterium
CCCGCTCCGGAAGGCCCGAGCCACCCTGCCCTCAGTACCCTTGGCAAGCATGAGCGAGCGTCGCGGAGCCGGTTTCCGGTGGAGCAGCGAGCGGGGCCCGAGCGGCCCGGCCCGCAGGGCCGAGAGCGGGCAAACATGAGCGAGCGTTCTGACTGGGAGGAACTTGCAACGAAGGAGTTGCGGGGCACCGATCCCGGGTCGCTCGTGTGGGCTACGCCCGAGGGAATCCCGGTGAAGCCCCTGTTCACGACCGCCGACCTCGAGGGGCTCGAAGCCGTGGGCAGCCTCCCGGGCTTCGAGCCGTTCCTGCGGGGCCCGCGGGCGACGATGTATGCGAACCGGCCCTGGACGATCCGCCAGTACGCCGGCTTCTCGACGGCCGAGGAGACGAACGCGTTCTACCACCAGAACCTCGCCGCGGGGCAGATGGGACTCTCGGTCGCGTTCGACCTCGCGACGCACCGCGGTTATGACAGCGACCACCCGCGCGTCGTCGGCGACGTCGGCAAGGCGGGCGTAGCCATCGACTCCGTCGAGGACATGAAGATCCTGTTCGACGGGATCCCGCTCGAGAAGATGTCGGTGTCGATGACGATGAACGGCGCGGTGCTGCCGGTGCTCGCGGGCTACATCGTCGCGGGCGAGGAACAAGGTGTCGGGCTCGCGGAACTGGACGGGACCATCCAGAACGACATCCTCAAAGAGTTCATGGTCCGCAACACCTATATCTATCCGCCCGAGCCGAGCATGCGGATCGTCGCCGACATCATCGAGTACACGGCAAAGCGCATGCCGAAGTTCAATTTGATCTCGATCTCCGGTTACCACATGCAGGAGGCGGGCGCGACGGCGGTACAGGAACTCGGCTTCACGCTCGCCGACGGTCGCGAGTATGTGCGCCACGGCAAGGAACGCCTCGACATCGACGCGTTCGCCGGGCGGCTGTCGTTCTTCTTCGGCATCGGCATGAACTTCTTCATGGAGGTCGCGAAGCTGCGCGCGGCGCGCTTGTTGTGGGCGCGCATCATGCGCGAAGAGGGCGCGAAGAAGCCCGGCTCGCTGATGTTGCGTACGCACTGCCAGACGTCTGGCGTTTCGCTCACCGAGCAGGACCCGTACAACAACATCGTCCGCACGGCCTACGAGGCGTTGGCCGCGGTGCTCGGCGGCACGCAGAGCCTGCACACGAACAGCTTCGACGAAGCAATCGCGCTGCCCACCGAGTTCTCGGCGCGTATCGCGCGCAATACGCAGCTGATCCTCGCCGAGGAAACCGGGATCCCGCATGTGGTCGACCCGCTCGGCGGTTCGTACTACGTCGAAGCGCTGACGCAGAGCTTGGCCGATGCCGCGTGGACGCTGATGGAAGAGGTCGAAGCGCTCGGCGGGATGACCAAGGCCGTCGAATCGGGCATGCCCAAGCTGCGCATCGAGGAGGCGGCCGCGCGGCGGCAGGCCGCCATCGACCGCGGCGAGGAGACGATCGTCGGGGTGAACAACTACCGCGCCGAGTCGGAACCGGTCGTCGAGGCACGCGAGATCGACAACACTGAGGTACGCCGCCAGCAGATCGCCCGGTTGGAGAAGCTCCGGGCCGATCGCGATCCGGCGCGCGTCGAGGCGGCGCTCGCGGCACTGACCGCGGGCGCAGCCGGCGACGGGAACCTGTTGGAGCTCAGCATCGAGGCGATGCGAGCGCGGGCGACTGTCGGCGAGGTGTCCGACGCGCTCGAAGAAGTGTTCGGTCGCCACCGTGCTGTGATCCGGTCGATCTCCGGCGTGTACGGCGGCGCCTACGCCAACGACGAGGACTTCCAGCGCATCCGCAAGGAAGTCGACGCGTTCGCCACGCAAGAGGGCCGGCGCCCGCGCATCCTGGTCGCCAAGCTCGGCCAGGACGGCCACGACCGCGGTGCGAAGGTGATCGCGAGCGCGTTCGCCGACCTCGGCTTCGACGTCGACATCGGCCCGCTGTTCCAGACGCCCGAAGAAGCGGCGCAGGACGCGATCGAGAACGACGTGCACGTGATCGGTGTCTCGAGCCAGGCGGCAGGGCACATGACGCTCGTACCGCAGTTGGTCGAGCAGCTCCGGGCACAAGGCGCGCGCGACGTGATCGTCGTCGTCGGCGGGGTGATCCCGACGAGCGACTACGAGTTCTTGAAGTCGACGGGCGTGAGCGCGGTGTTCGGGCCGGGGAGCAACATCCCGCGCGCCGCATCCGAGATCCTCTCGCTCATCCGCGCTCGCAAAGCGGCGTGACACAGAGTCTCGCCGAGTCGGTGCGGGCCGGGGATCGGCGGGCGCTCGCGCGGGCCATCACGTTGGTCGAGTCGACGCGGGTCGACCATCGGGCCGAGGCCGACGCGTTGCTCGACGACCTGATGCCTGCTACGGGCGGCGCGGTACGAGTGGGGATCACGGGCGCGCCGGGCGCGGGAAAGTCGACCTTCATCGAGGCGCTCGGCGTCGAGCGGACCGCAGCAGGCGAGAAGCTCGCGGTGCTCGCGGTCGATCCGTCGAGCACGCGCAGCGGCGGCTCGATCCTCGGCGACAAGACCCGAATGGAGCGGTTGGCCAGGGAGCCGCTCGCGTTCATCCGACCGTCGCCGTCGAGCGGCACGCTCGGTGGCGTCGCACGCCGGACCCGCGAAGCGATGCTCGTATGTGAAGCCGCGGGCTGCGACGTGGTGCTGATCGAAACGGTAGGAGTAGGCCAGTCGGAAGTAGCCGTCGCCGGGATGGTCGATGTGTTCGTGCTGCTGCTCGCACCCGGCGCCGGCGACGAACTCCAGGGCGTGAAGCGCGGCATCGTCGAGCTCGCCGACATCCTCGTAGTGAACAAGGCCGACGGCGACCTCGCGGCCGCCGCGCAGCGGACCGCGGGCGACTACGCGAGTGCAGTGCACATCGGCCGCAGCCGCGACGAGTCCGAAGCGGTCGTGCTCACTTGTTCGGCGCTGACGGGCGAAGGCATCGGTGCAGTCTGGGAAGCCGTCGCCGCGCGCGCAGAAGAGCGGAGGGCGTCCGGGGAGCAGACTCGGCGGCGGGCCGAGCAGGCGCGGGCGTGGATGTGGTCAGAGGTGTCGGACACCCTGCTGGAGCAGTTCCGCGCCGACCCCCGGGTCGCGACGGAGGTCGAGGCACTCGAGGCCGACGTCACCGCCGGGATTGTCTCGCCCGCCGCCGCCGCCCGTCGCCTGCTTCAGCTCGCCTTGGAGAAGTGATCGCGCGGTTCGGGCGGGCGGGCCTTGGCGAGGATCTGGCGAGCGCGGGCCACGCCTTCGCGGCCGACGGCACGAGTCCGCGAGTCGAGCACCCATTCGTCGCGTGCGGGCCCACCCGGGAGCAGCCGGAGCTGCGTCCCCTGGTCCGCGCGTTCGGTGCCGGGCTCGGTGCGGTTCGTGGGCTCCATCGCGAGTGTCCTTTCGCTCGCTCGTTCAGTCGGAGTATCTCCTCTGGGTGAGACAACGAATCCCGCCCCGATTTCGTTCCGGTGCGAGACTGCGCCCCGGTCGCTCATGTGCTCCAGGAGGCCTTTCATGACGCGCCGGATGCTCGCAGTCGCCCTCGGCGCGCTGACGCTCGTCACGGCCTGCGGCGGCGGGGACGACGACGACAGCGGCGGCTCGGGCGAGACCTCCGAAGCCGGAGACGAGGATTCCACGAGCGGCGCGATCAACGACGTCGACGTGGTCCAGCCCGCCATCGTGCGGATCGTCGCCAGCGGCACGTTCATCGAGCCCGGAGAGGAGGGCATCTCCTCGGTCGCCGAGGTCACCGGCGCGGGCTCGGGTTCGGGGGCGATCATCGACCCGTCGGGCATCGTGGTCACCAACAACCACGTCGTCACCGGCGCCGCATCGCTCGAAGTGTTCGTAGGTGAGAACGAGACCGACCCCGTGAGCGGGAGGGTCCTCGGCGTGTCGGAGTGCAACGACCTCGCCGTCATCGACCTCGAAGGCGACGGCTATCCGTATCTGGCGTGGGCCGATGAGAACCCGGGCACCAACGTCGACGTGCGCGCGGTGGGCTTCCCGCTCGGCGACCCGGAGTTCACGGTTACGTCGGGCATCGTCTCGAAGGCCGAAGCCGACGGCGACACGCCGTGGGCATCCATCCCCTTCACGATCGAGCACGACGCCAACATCCAACCCGGCAATTCGGGCGGTCCGCTGCTGAACGCTGACGACGCGACGATCGTCGGCATCAACTACGCCACCAACGATCCCGGCACCGGGCAGAACCAGTTCTTCGCCATCGCGGCCGACGAGGCGCGCGACATCGTCGAGCAGCTCCGGGAAGGCGACGACGTGCTCGCGCTCGGCGTCAATGGCCAGGCGATCTACGACGAGGAGAGTGGTGTCGTCGGGGTCTGGGTGTCGTCGGTGGAAACGGGAAGCCCGGCTTCGGACGCGGGCATCGAGCCCGGCGACATCATCGAACGCATCGAGGGCTTGCCGCTCGGTACCGACGGCACGATGAAGGACTACTGCGACATCCTGCGCTCACACGACGCGACCGATGTTCTCTCGGTGCAGGTGTTGCGGTTCGCGGAGAACGCGCGCCTCGAAGGTGAGTTCAACGGCGACCCGCTGCAGCCCGTCGCGTCGATCGTGGACGAGGTTGCATCGGCGGCCGGTGGCTCCACCCTCGCCGAGGGCGAGGCGTACGAAGACACGACGATTCAGGACGACACGGGTCTCCTCGTCGTCGACGTGCCGACCGCGTGGGCCGACATCCGCACCGAGACCGTCACCGACGACGAAGGCTTCGAGTACCCGCAGATCATCGCCGCGCCGGACGCGCAGGGTTTCCTCGACACGTACGACGTACCCGGCATGAGCTTCGCGATCGACGTCAACGGCGTGAAGACCGTCGACAACTGGGCGAGCGACTTCAGCGCCGATTGCGCGACCGATGGTGCGGTCCCCTACGACGACGGCGCCTACGCCGGAACGTTGGAGGTTTGGTACGACTGCGGCCCCGCGGCGTCGCAGGTCGCCGTGATCGTGGCCCAGCCGCCGGGAGACGAGTTCACGGTGCGGGTCGTGGTGCAGGCGCTCACGACCGCCGACGTCGAGGCGTTCGAGCGCATCATCCAGAGCTTCCGGGTGGTCACGGAGTAGGGGAATACCCTGAACGCCGTGCTGGTGTATCTGGATCATGCGGCGTCGACGCCGATGCGGCCGGAAGCGGTCGCGGCGATGCTGCCGTTCCTCGCGGAGCATCCCGGGAACCCGTCGGGCGCGCACGGCGCGTCGCGTGCAGCAAAGACCGCGCTGGAAGAAGCGCGCGAGAACGTCGCCGAGCGTTGTGGCGCGGCACCGGCCGAGATCGTGTTCACTGGCAGCGGCAGCGAAGCCGACAACCTCGCGCTGAAGGGCGCGGCGTGGGCCGCGCGCGAACGGGCGGGCCTCGACGGCGTCGTCACGACGCAGATCGAGCACAAGGCGGTCCTCGGCGCCGCCGCGCGCCTGGAGCACGACGGGTTCCGCGTCGCTCGTGTCGGCGCCGGTTCCGACGGGGTAGTCGACCTCGACGCGCTCGCGGCGGCACTCGATGAGCGCACTGCGGTCGTTTCGGTGATGCTCGTGAACAACGAGACCGGGATCGTGCAGCCACTCGCCGACGTCGTGCGCCTCGTGCGCTCGCGTGCCCCGCATGCGG
>JBEVDP010000320.1:0-2940 GCA_040513235.1 Acidimicrobiia bacterium
CGTTCGCGGATCTCGGGCTGGGTCACGCTGCGGACCCTAAGTTATGGTAACGGTCGTTGCCAAGTGTCCCGCCGCTCCGTTCCCCGACCCGCTGGGCGGGGGTGCCGGCCGCCGACCGGCGGGCTGAGCGGCGCACGCTCCTGATCGACGCCGCGTTCGAGTTGCTCGGCACCGAGGGATCGGCCGGTACGACCGTGCGGGCCGTGTGCCAGCGGACGCGGCTGAACCCGCGTTACTTCTACGAGAGTTTCGAGGATCTCGACGCGCTGGTCGTCGCCGTCTACGACCGCGTCGTCGATGAGCTCGGCGTCACGGTTGCAGTCGCCCAGGAGTCGGCGGGCAAGTCCGCCGCGTCTCGGATGCGAGCGACGATCGCATGCACCGTCGAGTTCGTCGACGAGGATCGTCGGCGCGGCCGCGTGCTGTACGTCGAAGCCCTCGGCAACGAAGCCCTGAACCGGCGCCGGATCGAAGCGGGCTACAGGGTGATCGACGCCGTTGCCGGCACCGGCGCCGGCGACATCAGCCGAGTGAGCGCAGCGATCCTCGTCGGCGGGTTGAGCGAGCTTCTTGTCGCCTGGCTCGACGGCCGCATCGATGTGACACGCGAGCAGCTCGTCGACGACGCCACCGCCCTGTTCCTCGCGCTCGGGCGCGCGACGGCCGGCATCGCATCCCAACGCCGGGCATGACGACGTACGTCGCGTTTCTCGCCGGCATCAACGTCGGTGGGCGGCGCGTCACCATGGATCGCCTGCGCGTGTCCTTCGAGGAGCTCGGTTACGACGACGTGAGCACGTTCATCGCGAGCGGCAACGTGATCTTCAAAGGAAGCGGCGCCGCGAAAGCCATGGAGCAGAAAATCACGAAACACATGGAACGGGAGCTGGGTTTCTCGGTCAACGTATTCGTTCGGAGCGCGAGCGCACTGCGCACCGCGGTCGAGTCAACGCCGTTCACCAGACCCAAGAGCGGCGAGACCGTGGCCGTCGGCTTCATGGCGACCGCGCCGTCGGCCGCGGCGAGAAAGGCTACCGAGGCGTTGAGCACGAAACAGGATCGCTTCGTCGTGATCGGCAAGGAGCTGCACTGGCACGCGCGCGGTGGTCTCGGTCAAACCAGCGTCTCCGGCAACGCGATCACGAAGGCGGTCGGTCAGCCGTTCACCGTGCGAAACATCAAGTCGCTCCGCAAGCTGGTTGCGACGCTCCAAGGCGCGGCGGCGCTCCAGGCGCGGCGGCGCGCTAAGGCGCGAAGCTCGACCGCGCCTGGATGAGCCAGCGGTCATCGGCGCGCACGATCACATAGACCGCCGGATAGACGCCGATCACCGAGCCGTCGCCGCGGTAGCGCGTGAACTGGACGTCGAGATGCACCTTGTCGTCGCCGTCGTGGATGACCCGCCGGTGGTCCCATTCGCTGTGATCCCACTGCGCGTGCTCGCGCAGCGCGGGGATCGCCCACTCCATACCGGCGACACCGTCGGCAAGCGAATCCCAGATGCGCACGGTTCCGCTCGCGAGTCGCACGTGCGGGTAGGCGAGCGTCTCCGCGTGCCCGCGAGCGTCGCCGGCGTTGAACGTGGCAAGGAACGCGTCGGTGACGGCCATGGCTCCGGCGATCGCCTTTTCACTCATGGGCCGTCACAGTAGGGTCCGTCCGAACGAGGGGGTCATGGTGGAGAACTTTGACGGACGGTTGGCGGTCGTGACAGGCGGCGGCACCGGGATGGGTCGCGAGCTGGTCATCCAGCTCGCCGCCGAGGGTTGTTCGGTCGCGACGTGCGACCTGTTCGAGGACGTCATCGCCGAGACGGCCGAACGCGCGCTGAAGGAAGCGCCCGCGGGAACCAAGGTCACGACGCACCTGTGCGACATGAGCGACGCGGCCCAGGTCGAACGCTTCCGCGACGAAGTGGTCGCACAGCACGCGACCGACCACGTGAACCTCGTGTTCAACAACGCGGGCGTCGGTGGAGGCGGCAGCTTCATCGCCGGAGACCGCGGCGAGTGGGAGCGCACGTTCGACATCGACTGGGGCGGCGTCTACAACGGTTGCCGGTCGTTCGTCCCGCTGCTGATTGCGAGCGACGACGGATATCTCGTCAACACGAGTAGCGTGAATGGTTTCTGGGCGTCGATCGGCCCGGGCCGGCCGCACACCGCGTACAGCGCCGCGAAGTTCGCGGTGAAGGGCTTCACCGAAGCGCTCATCGAGGACTTCGCGGTGAACGCGCCGCACGTGAAGTGTGCAGTCGTGATGCCCGGCCACATTGGCACCGACATCGTGCTCAACAGCCGCAAGGTGCTCGCCGGCTCCGATGTGGGCGACCTGACGGACACCGACATCGACGGCTTCCGCGAGCAGATGGGTGCGATGCTGCCCGACACGCTCACCAACGATCAGATCCGTGAGCTCATCAAGGGCATGGGCGAGGGTTTCCGTGACAACGCGCCGCTCTCGGCTGCGCAAGCCGCGACGATCATCCTCGACGGGGTGCGGGCCGAGAAGTGGCGCATCCTCGTGGGCGACGACGCGCATCGTCTCGACCAAGCGGTGCGCGCCAATCCCGAAGGCGCGTACGGCCCGGGCGGCCTCGACCTGCTGAACACGATCTTGCCCGGCAACTGAGACCTGCCGGGCAGCTGACGCACCGAGTCGACGCCGATATCACCCCGCCCGGCGGTGATATCGACGCCAACTCGGCGGGGGAGGCGTCAGCCGGCCGCGACGAGCTCGGGCATCTCGACCCGAGCGATCGCAGCGCGGTGCTCCGCGGCGGCGTCGGCGAAGGAGCGATCGAGCGCCCGGATGCCAAGTCCGCGGATGCTCGCGAACTCTGTTTGTGACATCACGAGGATCTCGACGTCCGTCGCGGCGGTGACCGTCGCGGTGCGGCGAGGCTCACCCATCAGGGCGAGCTCGCCCACGATCGAACCC
>JBEVDP010000321.1:0-3321 GCA_040513235.1 Acidimicrobiia bacterium
CGGGCCGGTGTGCTCGACACGACGTTCGAGGAAGAGACCGAGACCGACCTGTTCGGTGAGCAGGTCGTGCTGTGCGGCGGGCTCGTCGAGTTGATCCGCAACGGCTACGAGACGTTGGTCGAGGCGGGATACCAGCCCGAGTCGGCGTACTTCGAGACGCTGCACGAGGTGAAGCTGATCGTCGACCTCATCTACGAGGGCGGCATCGCGGCGATGAACTACTCGGTCTCCGACACCGCGGAGTACGGCGAGATGTCACGCGGCCCGCGCGTCGTCACCCCCGCGACGAAGACCGAGATGAAGAAGATCCTCGGCGAGATCCAGTCGGGCGAGTTCGCGCGCGAGTGGATCGCCGAGAACGAGAACGGCCGGCCGAACTTCAACAAGATGCGCGCAGACGCGGCCGCCCACCCGATCGAGCAGGTCGGCGCGGAACTGCGGGCGATGATGCCGTGGATCTCGGCCGGCAAGGCCAAGGTCCAAGACGTCTCGGGCGGCTGACGCCGGGTTCCGAGATCGGTCCGCCGGAGGGTGACGGGCCGATCTCGCCCTCTAGATGAGCCTGATCGCGTCGAGGACGCGGCCGGCGTAGTCCGCGTCGCCCTCGATCGTGACGCATTCGCTCCAGGGGCGGCGGTGGGTTGACCAGGCGACGAAGTTGTGCGCGTCCGACGTGATGGTCGCGACTGCCGCTGCGTCGGCGCCGTCGCTCACCGTGACGCGACCGTCGTCGCCGCCAGGCGCGATCGTCCACGTGCCGCCACCGGGTCCGGTGAGCGTCAGCGCGACCGGCCGGTCGACGAATCCGAGTTGCGCTGCGCACATCCACGGCAACCCCGCGAGCAACCACTCCAGCGTCGCGCCGACCCTCGCCTCGTCGCGCGGCGGCTCGGGCCGCTCGATCGACCCGCGGGGCGCGAGGATGTCGTGGCGGAGGTGGGTGTACGCGTCGAACGTGAACGTGCTCGCGAACATCGACATCTTGTGCGTGCCGAGGTCGTTCATGGCGAACTCCATGTCGGCCATCGGCGGCTCTTGCGCCATTACGAAGACGTTTCCGGCCTGTTCGCTATAGGTCTCGTATTCCTCGAGTACCTGCTCGATCGGCCACGATCGCCGTTCGGCGACAGGGCCCTCCATCGCCGGTTCGGTCCCTCCGCTCAGGTCGGGCATCAGTGCCGGGTCGACGATGCCGTGCAGCGACGCGGCCATGTGGGCGACGACGTCACGGGTGCTCCAGCCTTCACAGCCCGACGGCAGGTCCCACTCCTCTTCGCTGAGGCCCTTGAAGATCTCGAGGGCCGCGGCCCGCTCGGCCTGGTACGCCTCGACGCCTTGTTGACTCATTGCATCCCCCGTTGCTGTCGGTAACTCAATCCTGGCCGCCGTGACCCTTGCCCGGCCAGAACGCCCACTCCTCGAAGGCTGCGCAGCGCCCGTCGGCCGCGAAGCGGATGAGCCAGAGGTCTCGGAACTCGTTGCCACTGCGGCCGTAGTGCACTTCGAGCTGCACCACGGCTGTGTCGCCGTCGACGGCGACGATGCGGTGCTCCATCGTGAAGTCCTCGTCAGGGCCGTCCCGCTCGCGCTCCCACAGTTCTCCGATTGCGTCGAGACCGCGCGCTGGTTCCTCGTAGGGATCCATTGCATAGGTCGCGTCGTCGGTGAACAGCGCCCGCAGCGCGTCGGTGCCGGTCGTACGCCACGCGCGTTCGTAGCCGTTGACCCAAGTGGTGACGGCATCCCGGTCGACCATCAGCTGCGCGGCACTTCCGACCACGGGAGGTCGCGGTCGACGCGTGGTTCACCCGGCAAGCCGAGGATGCGTTCGCCGAGGATGTTGCGCATGATCTCCGAAGTTCCGCCCTCGATCGAGTTGGCACGCGCCCGCAGGAACATCTTGCGCGACGACCCCAGTGGCGCGTCGAGGCCGGCTTCGTCGGGCCGGCGGAACGCGTAGTCGTATCCGACGAGTCCCTTCGGGCCGAGCAGGTCGATGCAGAGCTCGTAGCCGTCCTTGTTGACGGTCGCGAGCGCGAGCTTCGCGATGGAGCCCTCCGGACCGGGGTTGCCAACCTGGCGATTCGCGGCGGCCCGCTGGTTCGTGATGCGCAACACCTCGAAGTCGATCCACAGCCGCGCGATGCGGTCGCGCAGGACGGGGTCGCGATCCTTGCGCTGCGACCACAGGTCGATTGCCTCGGTGATCGCGGTCGCCCGGCGGGTCCCGCTGCTCGTGGCCCCGCCGATCGTCGTGCGCTCGTTCATGAGCGTCGTCATGGAGACGCGCCAGCCGTCGCCGACGTCGCCGATGCGGTCGGAATCCGCGATACGCGCGTCGGTGAGGTACACCTCGTTGAACTCGGCCTCGCCGGTCATCTGCCGCAACGGCCGCACGTCGACACCGGGCGCGTGCATGTCGACCATGAAGTACGTGAGGCCCTTGTGCTTCGGGATGTCGGGGTCGGTGCGGGCGACGAGCATGCCGCGGTCGGCGACGTGCGCCAGCGTGTTCCAGACCTTCTGGCCGTTCACGATCCACTCGTCGCCATCGCGGATCGCGCGCGTCGCGAGGCCTGCGAGGTCGGATCCCGCGCCGGGCTCTGAGAAGAGCTGGCACCAGATCTCCTCGCCGGTGAACATCGGCCGCAGCGCGCGGCGGCGCAGTTCGTCGCTCCCGTGGGTCACGACGGTCGGGCCCGCGAGCGAGAGCCCGAAGAACAAGGTGCCATGCGGCGCCGGCGCGCCCGCCTCGCGCAAGCGCCGATCGATGTGGCGCTGCACCGATGGCGCGAGGCCGAGGCCGCCGAAGCCTTCCGGAAAGTGCACCCATGCGAGGCCCTGGTCGTACTGCGCGCCACGGAACTCGACACCGGAGGTGCTCGTGGGATTGTGGGTGGCGAGCAGATCGTCGATGAGCGCGTCGACGTCGGTCATGCGTACCGCCTTACTTCGTCGTCCAGATGCCGCCGTCAACGGGGATCACCGCGCCCGTCACGTAGGCGCCGGCCCGGCTCGCGAGGAAGATCGCGGCGCCCGCCATGTCGTCAGGCCGGCCGATGCGTCCGAGCGGCGACGACTTCGCGATCGAGTCGCCGAAGTTGCGCAACGTTTCCGCCATCATCTTCGACTCGAAGGGGCCCGGCGCGATCGCGTTCACGGTGATGTGCTTGCGCCCGAGCTGCGCGGCGAGGTGGCGCGTCTGCTGATGGATCGCGGCCTTCGTCGACGAGTACGCGTACGTCTCCATGATCGGGACTTGCAGGCCGTCGATCGACCCGATGTTGATGACGCGCGCGGGGTCGTCGGCCGTCGCCGCGG
>JBEVDP010000322.1:0-6662 GCA_040513235.1 Acidimicrobiia bacterium
GCCCGCATCGCTGCGGCCGCGCTCGGCATCGGCATCGTCGAACAGGCGATCGTCTTCGAAACCGGCCGCGACCTCTACGTGTTCCCCGTGATGTTCGTCATCGTCGTCGGCGCGTTGATGCTCGCCCGGCCGCGCGACCGTGGCAGCCGCGTCGAAGACCAGGAAGTGTCGACATGGCAAGCGGCGCGGGAAGTGCGGCCGATCCCGACCGAGCTGCGCTCCCTTCCGATCGTGCGCAATACGCAGATCGCGTTGTATGGCCTCGTCGCACTGTTCATCCTCACGCTGCCGATGTGGTTGGGCGACAGCAAGCTCCTCATCGCCACCGCGACCGGGATCATCGCGATCATCGCGATCTCCCTCGTCCTGCTGACAGGGTGGGCCGGCCATGTCAGCCTCGGTCAACTCGCGTTCGCCGCAGTCGGCGGCGCGGTCGGCGCGTACGTCACCCAAGACCAGGGATGGGACCTCTTCTTCGCACTCGTCCTCGGCGGACTCGCGGGCGCGGTCCTCGCCGTCGTCATCGGCATACCCGCGGCCCGCGCGGGCGGGCTCACGCTCGCCATCACGACACTCGCGCTGGCGCCCGCAGTCCTGTACTGGCTGCTGAATCCAGAGTTCTTCGACTGGGTACCGCGTGGCGGCTTCCGCACCGATCCCGAACTGTTCGGGCGCATCGAGATCAAGTCGCAGACGAGCTTCTACTTCCTCACCCTCGCGTTGCTCGCCATCACAATCGCCGTCGCCTATGGGATCCGGCGAACCCGCACCGGGCGCGTGCTCATCGCCCTGCGCGAGAACCCCCGGGCCGCGGAGTCGTACGGGATCAACGTGCTCCGCACGCAACTGGCCGCGTTCGCGATCTCCGGCTTCATCGCCGCGACGGCCGGTGTGATGTTCGTCCACCACCAGCACACGATCAGCCAGTCGATCGGCGGGAACAACCCGTTCTCGGCCGAAGCGAGCCTCCGCGTGTTCGCCATCGTCGTGATCGGCGGCCTTGCTTCGATCCCTGGCGCGATCCTCGGCGCCATCTACGTGTTCGCGATGCAGTACTACATGCTCGACGAATTCCAGTTCCTCGCCACGGGAATCGGGCTGTTGTTGATCCTCTTGGTGCTGCCCGGCGGCCTCGGCGCGGGACTCGCCGAGGTCCGCGACGGCTTCCTGCGGTTCATCGCTCGCCGCCGCAACATCATCGTGCCGAGCCTGCTCGCCGACCGCCGCGACGAGAGCCTCGATGTCTCACCCGCAGCCGCCGCGGCCATCGCGGCCGCAGTCGCCGACGCAGTCGAACGTCCGGAAATCGAAGAAGTCGCGGAGTTGAGGCAGTGAGGCGCAGAGCGGAGGCGCGGACCTTGCACAGTCTTGGCACGCGTGATCGAGCGCCGCAGCTCGTAGCCGGGAAGGTCGAGTAGCACCATGCTTGGGATGAGCGCGCCGAAGGTCGAAACCCGCGAGGTCGCTTTCCATATCGGTCGCTATCCGGTGCACAAGCCGCGGGGCCCGCGGCGTTACGTGAACGAGACGACGGCGGGATATGCCGCCTACCCGTTGCTCATCCTGTTCGGCCTCAACGCGGTCGACGAACTCGACCGCACCGTCTTCGGTGTGCTCGCACCAAACATCCGCGACGCCTTCCATCTCAGCAACGGCGGCTTCACCGCGCTGGTCGCGGTGACATTGCTCGGCGGGCTTCTCCTCGAGGTGCCGCTCGCGTTCTATTCCGATCGACTCCCCCGCGTCCGCATCGCCGTGGTCGGCGCCGCGGTGTGGGCGGTGTTCGGGCTGATGACGGGACTCGCGACCACCCTCGTCTGGCTCGTTGTCGCGCGGTCGGGCGCGGGCATGGGCCGCGCGGTCGTGACCCCGACACACAACTCGCTGCTGTCCGACTACTACCCGATCGAATCCCGCGCCGACGTGTTCGGCTTCCATCGCATGGCGAACGCGGTCGGCGCGTTCATCGGTCCGGCACTCGGCGGCCTCATCGCGTACTACACGAACTGGCGCGTCCCTTTCATCGTCTTCTTCTTCCCGACGATCGTGTTCGTGATCCTCGGTATGCGCCTCAAGGAGCCCGGACGCGGGCACTTCGAGCGCGGCGCCGCGGGCGCCGAACAAGCGATCGTCGACACCGACGAAGCACCACCCTCGTGGGCGGAGTCGGTGCGGATCCTCTGGCAGGTGCGCACGCTCCGGCGCATCTGGTTCTCGCTGCCGTTCCTGGCCGCGTCCGTGATCGGCCTCGCCACCCTGACGAACCTCTACTACGAGGAAGTGTTCGGGCTCAACGAAGCCGGCCGCGGGTTCGTCGGCGCCATCGCGGAGCCCGCGCAGATCGTCGGCATCATCCTCGGCATCCCGCTGGCGTCGCGGCTGATGATGAAGGACCCGGGCCTCGGACTGAAACTGCTCTCGATCCTCGCGATCGGCATCGCCGGCGCGTGGGTCGCGTTCGCGCTCGCGCCGTGGCTCTGGGTCGCGGTGCTGTCCAACATCATGATCTCGGGAATCTCCGCGCTCCTCGCGCCCGGCATCTTCGCTTCGCTGTCGCTCGCGATCCCGCCGAAGGTCCGCTCGCTCGGGTTCTCGATGGCGTCGCTGTTCGTGCTGCCCGGCCTCGTCACGCTCATCGTCGTCGGCGCGATTGCCGACAACTACGGCATCCGCACCGGCTTGATGATCATGGTGCCGGTGTTCCTCATCGGCGCGTTCATCCTGTCGTCGGCCTCTGCGTTCGTGAAGTCCGACATCAACAAGGTGTGGACCTCGACAGCGGCCCAGGCCGAGGTGCGCTACCAGCGCTCGAAAGGCGAAGTGAAGTTGCTGCTCGTTCGCAACGTCGACGTCAGCTACGACAACGTGCAGGTGCTGTTCGGCGTCAACCTCGAGGTCGACGAGGGCGAGATCATCGCGTTGCTCGGCACGAACGGCGCCGGGAAATCGACGCTGTTGAAGGCGATCGCGGGAGTGGTCGCGGCCGACGCGGGCGCGATCGTGTTCGACGGCCGCGACGCGACCTACGCGCCGCCGTACGAGATCGCGGCCCGGGGCATCGTGATGGTCCCGGGTGGGCAGGGCGTGTTCCCATCGCTCAGCGTCGCCGAGAACCTGCGCCTCGCGGGCTGGCTCGACAAGGATCGCCGCAGCCGCGCCGACGCGGTGGAAGCTGCGCTCGAACAGTTCCCCGTGCTCCGCACTCGCTTGCAGGAGCCCGCGGCCAACCTCAGCGGCGGCCAGCAACAGATGCTGACGATCGCAATGGCGATGCTGTCCAGCCCGCGCCTGCTGATGATCGACGAATTGTCGCTCGGGCTCGCGCCCACGATCGTCGCCGAACTCCTCGAAGCCGTGAAGGCGCTCAAGGCGCAAGGGACGACAGTGATCCTCGTCGAGCAGTCGGTGAACGTCGCGCTCACGGTCGCCGACACCGCGTACTTCATGGAGAAGGGCGAGATCCGGTTCCACGGGCCGACGAGTGAGCTGCTCGAACGCCCCGACGTGCTGCGCTCGGTGTTCCTCGAGGGTGCAGCATCGATCGAACTCGACATCGACGGTCCCGCGGTCGTGCACGTCACCGAGGCGGCGCCGGCCTTAGTGCCGTCCGCGAACGGCGAGCGCGACGAGCCGCGGCTGTCGGCCGAGAACATCACGAAGAGCTTCGGCGGGATCGCGGCGTTGCGTGACGTGTCGCTCGATGTCTATCCCGGCGAGATCATGGGATTCCTCGGCCCCAACGGCGCAGGCAAGACAACGTTGTTCGACGTTATCTCCGGGTTCCTCACGCCCGAGCGTGGCGACGTGTTCCTCGAAGGCAGCTCGATCGGGTCGATGAACCCTGACGCCCGCGCCCGCCGCGGCCTCGGCCGTTCCTTCCAGGACGGCAAGCTGTTCCCGGCACTTACGGTCGCGGAGACGATCGCGGTGGCGTGCGAGCGCAGCGTCGAAGTCCGCGACCCGATCGCGGCCGCGCTGTACCTGCCGTCGGTGCACGATTCCGAACAGAAGGTGAAGGTGCGCGTTGCCGAGCTCATCGAGCTGCTCGGCCTCGGCGCGTACCGAGACAAGTACATCCGCGAGCTGTCGACCGGCAGCCGGCGCGTCGTCGACCTCGCCTGCGTCCTGGCGCACGGGCCGTCGGTGCTCCTCCTCGACGAGCCGTCGTCGGGGATCGCACAGCGCGAAGCGGAAGCGCTCGGTCCGCTCCTCCAGCGCATCCGCGCCATGACCGGAGCGAGCCTGCTGGTGATCGAACACGATGTCCCGCTCGTCACGTCGATCGCCGACCGCATGACTGCGCTCGACCTCGGCGAAGTCATCGCGGTCGGCACGCCGACCGAGGTGATCAGGGATCCGAGGGTCGTGGCGTCGTATCTGGGAGAGTCGGAAGCAGTCGTTGCTCGAAGCGGTCCCCGCCTCGAGCAGTCCTGAACCGGGGGAAGGCCAATGACAACAAGCAACGGTGGGAGTGCCGGAGGCAGTGGAGACGGTGGAGGCGGCGCCTCCAAAGCGCTTCGGCGCTACGGCCCGATCGCACTCATCGTCGTCGTGATCGCCGGGATCCTCATCTTCGTGAGCGCGGGCGGCGACGACGATGACGACAGCGATGTCGCCGCGAGCGACACCGAGGCGCCGTCCGACACCACCGTCGCCGAGGGCGAGGGCGGTGCCGGCGACAAGCCGCTCACGTTCCAGGAGGCCACCGAACTCGGTACCGAGGGCGACATCACTTGGGCCGACACCTGCGACCTCGAGACGGGCCGGCTCATGATGCCGGTGCACAACGCGTATCCGTGTATCGAGCCGTGGGAAGAGGGCGCCGACAACGGCGGCGCGACCGCACGCGGGGTGACCGCCGACGAGATCGTCGTCATCAACTACAAGGGCCAGCCCGATCCCCTGACACAGGCGCTCGTCGAGGATGTCGGCGCCGACACCGACCCGAACGCGGTGAACAACAACGAGATCGACTACATCAATATGTTCTCCGACCTCGCCGAGACGTACGGCCGGAGCATTCGCCTCGTCACGATCGAGGCGACGGGTTCGCCGTCGGACGCCACCGCCGCGCAGGCGGACGCGCTGCGGGCGATCGAGGAGGACCCGTTCATCGTCATCGGCGGCCCCGGTCAGACACCGGCATGGTGGCAGGCACTCGCTGCCGAGGGCATCACCTGCGTGTGCGGTACGACCGAGTCAGCCGACGTCATCGCCGAGGTCGCGCCGTACATTTGGCCGGTGGCGATGTCGCCCGAGCAGGCCGACGAGCACCTGCTGGAACTCGTCGGCAAGCAGCTCGTGGGCAAGAACGCCGAGTTCGCCGGCGACGAAGCGATGCAGTCGCAACCGCGAGTATTCGGTTGGATCCAAGCCGAGACCGAGACCGGCGAGTACACCGCGCGCAATGACGCGTTCGAAGCCGCGCTCGAGGAGGAGTACGGCGGCACGATCGCGGCTCGGTCGACCTACTTCTTCGACCCGGGCGCGGCGGCCGAAGTCGCCACGACGACGATTGCCCGCATGAAGGAAGCGGGTGTCACCACGATCATCCTGAGCACCGACCCCTTGATCCCGGCGAACATCACCGCCGAGGCAACGGCGCAGAACTACTTCCCGGAGTGGGTGATCGGCCCGAGCGTGCTCGTCGACACGACGATCTTCGGGCGCAGCTTCGACCAGACCCAGTGGGCGCACGCGTTCGGGATGTCGATCCCGACGGCCCGTGCCGAGCGCGAGCTTGGCGACTCCTACATCTCGTACGAGTGGTACTACGGCACCGAACCGCAGGTGAACTCGCAGGCGACGCAGTATCCGGCCCCGTTCATCGCGCTGCTGGGTATCCACCTGGCGGGCCCGAACCTCACGCCCGACACGTTCGCCGAAGGCTTGGACCGGTTCCCGCCCGAGGAGCCCGCCCTCACGGCCACCCACTTGAGCTGGGGTGAAGGTGTCTGGCCCGAGGTCGATTGGTTCGCGGGCGACGACGCGACCGTGGTCTGGTGGGACCCGAACGCCGAAGGCGAAGACGAAGCCGGCAACGCGAGCACGCCCGAGCGCAAGGGCATGCTGCGCTACGTCGAGGGCGGGCAGCGGTTCCTGCCCGGCGGGTGGCCCGACGAGCCGATCCCGTTCTTCCAGGAAGAAGGCTCGACGACGATCTACACGGAGGACCCGGATCCCGAGCCCGCCTACGGGCCGTGGCCCGGCTCCCCTGCGGCCGGCTCATCCGAATCAACCGTCGAGCTGGCGTCACGAAACCGGCACCCAGCCGGTTGAGTGACGCCGGTTCGAACGGGGTGTCAGTCAGACGGCATCGTGGCGGCATCGTAGGGACGTGAACCCGAAATCGGACACCGAGGTCTATGCCACCAACGCGTCCGATCTCGTCCGGTTCGCAACCGCGCTCGTCGGTCCGGCCGACGCGCCCGATGTCGTCTCCGGTGCGCTCGTACGCGTGCTGGCGTCCGGCAGCTGGGCGCATGTACAGGACCGCCGCGCGTACTTGTTCCGAGCGGTGCTCAACGAAGCGCGCATGCACCACCGTTCGACGCTGCGGCGCCGGGCCCGGGAAGCGCGCGCCGCGATCGTCGACCTCACGCGAGACGACGAACGCGACGTCGAGGTGTTGGAACGAGTCGCGCGTTTGAGCGTGCGCCAAC
>JBEVDP010000323.1:0-18132 GCA_040513235.1 Acidimicrobiia bacterium
GCCGCGGGTCACCTCGACGTTGTGGCGGACGACGCGCTCGGGGGAATCGTGCTGCGCGCCTGCACCGAGCGACTCACGACCGGCGAGTTGCTCGATCTCGCGGCGCACGCGGTTCGCGCTGTGCATGCGGGCGGGCGGGTCGTCGTGTGCAGCCTCACCCCGGCCGCCTGGGGCGAGGGCGCGACGCAAGTGGAGGCTGATCTGTCGCCCGGCCGGCCACTGCGCGCTGCCACCTGGGCCGCGGTGCTGGCCGAGCACGGATGCGACGCCGTCGCGGTCCACGACCTCGCGGGCGCGGCGTACGTCGTGGTCGCCACGTGTCCGTGACCGCGATTCACCAATTCATCCCCACGCTTGCGCCGCGCGATGCGGTCGGGGCGCACTGTCTCGCGATGCAGGACACATTCCGTGCCGCCGGGTTTCGCTCCGAGATCTACGCGCACGAGGCGAAGGAGGCGCTCCGCAAGCGGGCGCGGCCGTTCCGATCGTTCCGCGGCGCGCGGGCGGGCGAAGAAACGACCCTCGTATACCACGCCTCGGTCGGCTCCCCCGTTGGTGACTGGGTGGCAGCGCGGCCCGAGCCGTTGCTCGTCGACTACCACAACATAACGCCGATGTCGTATTTCGCACCCTACGAACCTCACACAGCGGCCGTGATGGGGCTCGGCCGGCGTCAGCTCCAGAAGCTCGGCCATCGCGCGATCCTCGGCCTCGCCGATTCGGGGTACAACGCGCACGAACTCGAGGAGCTCGGTTACCGCGCGACGGCAGTGGTCCCCATCCTCCTCGACGTCACGACGCTCGACGTCGAGCCCGCGCCCGCTCTCCTCGAGCGCCTCGAGCGCGCCAAGGATGCTGGCGGCATCGACTTGCTGTTCGTCGGGCGCATCGCGCCCAACAAGGCGCAACACGACCTCGTCAAGGCCCTCGCGGCGTACCGCATGAGCCACGACCCCAACGCGCGTCTGCGTCTCGTCGGAGGCGTGGCGTCGCACGGCTACGAAGTTGCCTTGTGCAAGTTCATCGCGGCGTTGGGTCTCACGGATTGCGTCGAGATCACCGGCGGAGTGAGCGCCGCCGAGCTGGCGGCCTACTGGGCGACGGCCGACGTTCTCGTGGTCGCCAGCGAGCACGAGGGCTTCTGCGTCCCGCTGCTCGAAGCGATGCATCACCGGGTCCCGATCGTCGCGTACGCCGCGGCCGCGGTGCCGGAGACGCTCGGATCCGGCGGGCTCGCGCTGCCGACGAAAGATGCAGCCACGATGGCCGATGCCATCGCGCGCGTCACAGGAGATGACCGGTTACGAGAACAGCTCATTGCCGCCGGTGCCGCGCGGCTCGCCGACTTCGATGTCGAGCGTTCCAGGCGCGCGCTGCTCGAGACGATCTCGCCCCTCGTCAGTCGCGCGTGAACATGGCGCGCGTCCATCAGTTCGTCCCGACGTTCGAGCCCGGCGCCGTCGGCGCCCACATGCGAGCCGCACGCGGCGTACTGCGGGACGCCGGCTACGAGTCGGAGATCTTCGCGGCCGAGGTGCATCCGGCCTTCTCGAGCGAAGGTGCGATGGCATACGGCGACTATGGACGGCGGGTTGCGGCGCGCGCCGACGACCGGCTCGTGTACCACCTCGCGATCGGCTCACCAGTAGCCGACTTCGTCGGTGCCCGTCAGGAGCCACTCATCGTCGACCATCACAACCTGACTCCTCTGCGCTATCTCGCGGGTTGGGAACCGGTCGCGGCCGGTGGTGTGCTCTGGGGTCGGCGCCAGCTCGACAAGCTCGCCCCGCGTGCCGCGCTCGGGATCGGCGACTCGACGTTCAACGCCGACGAACTCGTCGATGCGGGCTATCCCCGCACCACTGTCGTTCCGATCCTGTTGGAGCCCGTCGCGAGCACGGATCCCGATCCCGCGCTCGCGACGCGGCTCGCCGCGGGCACCACCGGAGCACGGTGGCTGTTCGTCGGCCGCCTGGCCCCCAACAAGGCCCAGCACGACGTCGTGAAGGCGTTCGCCGCCTACCGTCGCTTCCACGATCCGGGTGCGCACCTCGATCTGGTCGGCGGATCGTCGTCGGTGCTGTACACGACCGCGCTCCGCTGTTTCGTCGCCGACCTGGGGCTCGATGCGGCCGTGAACCTCGCCGGTGGCGTGAGCGCCTCCGAGCTTGCCGCGTACTACGAGGCGGCGGACGTGTTCGTGGTCCTCAGCGAGCACGAAGGCTTCTGTGTTCCCGTCCTCGAGGCCATGCAACACCGAGTTCCCGTCGTCGCCTATGGGGCCGCCGCCGTCCCCGAGACGCTCGCGAATGCGGGACTCGTGCTCGACGTCAAGGACCCGTGCACGGTCGCGGCCGGCGTCGCGCGCGTCGTGCGCGACGATGCACTGCGCGCGCAGCTGATCGCCGCCGGCACGCAACGACGGCGCGACTTCGATCTCGATCACACCGGTCCCGCGTTCGTCGCCGCGGTCGAGTCGGTGCCGGTGCCGTGACCGCTCCCACGACGACCGCGTCAGCCGCGCCCCGCGCGGGCGCGTGAGCGCGCGCTAACCCGCGACGCGTTCCAGGAAGGCGCGATACCGATCGAGGATCACGGGCCAGGTGAACTCGCGCTCCACATAGTCGCGACCGGCCGCTCCCATCGCGGCGCGTAGATCGGGCGAGGAAGTCAGCAGGTCGACGCTGACTTCGAACGCGGAATAGCCGTCGAACCACAAGCCGCCGCCTGATCGTTCGCAGTGCTCTCGAGTCGCGAAACAGCGCGCGTTGACGAGCACCGGACGGCCCGCGTGCCATGCTTCGACAAGCACGAGCGAGAACGCTTCGAATCCCGACGGCTGCACGAGCGCGACGGCGTCGCGCAGCAATCCCCACTTCGTCACCTCATCGACGACGCCGGTGACGATCACGTCGGGATCCACGGGCGGCGGGTGCACGACCGGCCCGACGAGCACCAGCGCGAGCGGTCCCGGATGCGCGCGCTTGTACTCAGTGAAGTACCGCGTGAGCACGCCCGTGCCCTTGCCGTCGTCGACCCGGCCGACCGCGAGAAGGTACGGGCGTTCGCCGACGCCGGTCGCGCTTCGAGCCGGCGCCGGTTCGCCGCCTTTTGGGTCCGACCCGAGCCCGAGGATGATCTGCGGAGTGGCGCCGGTGCGGAACAAGCGGCTCACGAAGTCCGCCTCGGCGTGGGTCTGGAACACGAGTCCCCGCGCTGCTGCGAAGACGTCGCGGAACACCGGGAGCCGGATCGCCGGCTCGTCGTGCGCCGCGGGGTGCATGACCGCGCGCGGCCCAACCACCTCGATGCCGAGCACCGTCGGCTCGTAGAGGTAGGGATAGAAGACGACGAGGTCGGCGGGCGACGATGCGATCGCGTCCAAGAGATCGGGGCTGTGCGGCCCCTGCCATCGAATCCATTCGCGCGCGCGTTCCCGATCGACGGCGTACGGGCGCGCGAGCAGCGGGCCCGAGCGACTGTCCAAGTCAGTTCGACGAGGTTCGGCGGTCACGAAACGATGCACGCACACGCCCTCCTCGACGCGCGCGCCCGGATCGAGCTCGTTGGCCCACGTCCGCAAATCCCGCGCACACGTCGTGAGGACGTCCACCCGCCAGCCGTAGCACTCGACGATGCGCTCCGCGAACATGCGCACCGCGAGCTCCGCGCCACCGATCACGTCGGCGCCATAACGGGGGGTGACGTAAGCGAGGTGCATGGGGGCGTGATTCGGCCGCGGCGCCGCGACGAGTGGGATAGTACCGGCGTGACCCGCAGCGATCGCGCCCGCACCCAGATCGAACGGTATTCACGGGCAGCGCGCCGCCGGGCGCGGAGATACACCCGGCGGGCTGTGCTCACGCTGCGGACGGGCGTGGCGCGGCTCGACCCCAGGCTCCGGCACCGAGACGTGCGTCGGGCATCCCCGGAACGCTTCGTTCGCGCCGCGTACCAGATCATGCTGCGCCGCGACGCTGACCCGGCGGGTGTTGAGAACTACGTCCGGCATCTCGTGCACGGGACGCTCACGCCCGATGGCGTGCTCGACGAGATGCTCACCTCGATGGAGTTGCGCGACAACGTCCCGTACCAGAACCGGCTTCGGTCGCTTCACCTCGCGCGCTGCGACTTCGTACGGATGCTGCCGCGTGCACGCCGCATCCTCGACCTCGGGGGCACCGATCTCGACAACCACGTCGGCAGCCTCGTCGCGATGGGGTACCCGTACGCGTTCCAACAGGTGACCATCGTCGACCTGCCCCACGATGACCGGCACGAGCTCTACCGGAACAGCGACCAGAGCTATCGCGTCGACACCCACCTGGGCCCCGTCGAATACCGCTACCACTCGATGGCCGACTTGTCCGACTATGCCGACGCATCGTTCGACATGGTGTTCAGCGGGGAGAGCATCGAGCACATCTCCAAAGCCGAAGCGCGAGTCATGGTGCACGAAGTTCGGCGGGTGCTCGAACCCGGAGGTTGGTTCTGCCTCGACACGCCGAACCGGCAGGCGACCGAGATCGAACTCGGTAACGCGTACTCGAACCCCGATCACAAGATCGAATACACGGATGCGCAATTGTCGGACCTGCTCGAATCGGCCGGCTTCGAGATCACCGGTCGCTACGGTCTTGCCTACGTCGGCGACTCGATCGCCAAGGGCACCTTCGATGGCCAGGAACAGGCGCGCAACCACGGCGTGTACGCCGACATCGAGGACTGCTACCTCCTCGCGTACATCTGCCGCGCGCCTACTCGAACTTGATGCGAACTGGCAGATTCACGAGTCCGGTCGAGCGTTCGGGGTTCATGACCTCGAACTGGTACTCCTGATCGCGCCAGTCGTACGTGGTGCCCTCGTCCTCGGTCTGGATCGCCACGGTCACGAGGTACGTGCCGTCGAGCAGCGGGACCCGGTCGAACACGAAGACAGCTTCCCCGTCGCCGTCGACGCGGGGCACGGGCGTCCCGAGAATGCGCGTGTTCGTCCCGAACAGCGGCCGCCCTTCGTCATCGTGGATGGCAAGACCGAAGTTCAGGTCGGTGGTGGGCTCCGTCGCGTGGAATCGGACGCGCATCGTGAGCGAGTCGTCGGGAAGAAGCCACAAGCGCCCCTCGCTCCGGCCTGGGTGATCGAACTCGACACCAGTGATGCGGACACGGTGCGTGGATTTCGCGGCCATCACCTGACCAATGGGGGCTGGCTCGGCCACGTCCGATGTCACGGGTACGGACGCGGGTTCCTCGATCGCGTGCAATTCGGGTTGCAGGAGGTACTCACGAAACGTTCGCACGCCTTCGCCCGGCGTCGTGTTGGCGACAAGCAACCCGTGGTCGAGGACGATGACCCGGTCACAGATGCGCCGCACGAGGTCAGCGGCGTGCGTGACGAACAGGATCGTGCGTCCCTCGCGCTGGAACCGCGCCACGCGTTCCAGGCACTTCTTCTGAAACGCCTCGTCGCCGACCGCCAGGACCTCGTCGACGAGCAGGACGCCGGGATCGACATTCACTGCGACCGCGAACCCGAGCCGGACGTACATGCCGGAGGAGTAGTGCCGAACCTGCATGTCGATGAACTTCTCGAGCTCGGAGAAGTCGACGATCTCGTCGAACCCGCGGTCGACATCTCGGCGAGACAATCCGAGGATCGACCCGTTGAGGTAGATATTTTCGCGACCGGTCAGCTCCGGGTGAAAGCCGGCGCCGAGTTCCAACAGCGCGGCGAGCCGGCCGCGAGTGACGATCTCGCCCGTCGTCGGCTGCAGGATCCCCGCCACGCACTTGAGCAGCGTGGACTTGCCCGAACCGTTGTGTCCGAGGAGGCCGACGGTCGTGCCTTGCTCGACGTCGAAGGACACGTCGTGCAGGGCCCAGAAGTCCTCGTAGGGGACCCGGCCGAAGTGAACGACCCGCTCCTTCAGCGATGAGTAGCGCTCCTGCGACAGGCGGAACCGCTTGGACACGTCGCGGATCTCGATGGCGTTCGCCACGGCTACAGCTCCTCGGCGAAGTTCGCCTCGAGTCGGCCGAACACCACGACCGCGATCATCAAGACAACGGCACCGAACGCGAACGAGTAGCCGAGATACGCCGCGTAACTCGACCACGACCAGTCGGGTAACACCTGGGTGACCGTGTTGTTCATGTCGGAGGTCAGTTGCGCGTACAGCGCGCGCTGGAAAACGAGAGTGATCGGTGTGATCGGGTTCAACATGAACAGCTTGGTGACCCAGTCGTCGCGATCACCGATCAACGTGAATTGGTAGACGATCGGGGTCATCCAGAACCATGCGAGCAACGCCAGTTCGAGGAAGTGGGCGGTGTCGCGCAGGTAGACGTTGACCGCCGAGAGAAGAATCCCGAGCGCGCAGCCGATCAGCAGGATCGCGACCAACGCGAACGGCAGCAGCACCATGTACTCCCACGCGACGCTCCAACGAAAGACGGCGAGAACCACGATCAGCACCGCGCCCTGCAGGAAGAAGTTCACGAGCGCGCTGCCGACGGACGCGATCGGAAGGATCTCGCGCGGGAACGCCACCTTCTTGACGAGTCCCGCGTTGGCAACGACCGAACCCGTCGCGCCGCTGACACCGACCGAGAACAGGTTCCATACGAGGAGCCCAGAGAGCAGGTAGATCGGAAACGCCTCGATGCCGGCCTTGAGGACGACCTGGAACGCGATATAGAAGACGACGAGATACAGCAGCGGGTTCAGCAGCGACCACGCGAAGCCCAGGACGCTGTTCTTGTACTTGACCTTGAGCTCTTTGCGCACCATCCCGACGAGGAGCTCGCGGTACTGCCAGATGCGCGCGAGCCGCTCAGTTGGCCGCAAGCGCGACCGCACGACGCGCGAATTCGCTGGGCTCGCAGCCGACATGTGCGTCACGCTACCCGACCCATTGCGGCCGGCCCGGCTCCTGTACGGGTGCACGCGTAGTGTTGGCGACCGTGTCAGAACCTGGCCGAACGTCCTCGTTGCCACCGCCGAGGGGTGTCGCGCGTGGGTTGGCGCGCCAGGCGCGGATCTCGAGCACGAGGCGACTCTGGAGCGTGCCCTGCGTGCAGCGACGGACGGCCGGCCGTTGCATCGCCGAGGCGTTGCGGTGGACAACTCCTGGTCCGGATCCGGCCGTCGACCTCCACGACGCGGAACGAAAGTGCTGGTCGCAACACGGCGAGGACGGGCTCCTGGATGCACTCATCGCTCGCGTCGGCGCACCGACACGCACGTTCGTCGAGGTTGGGGCATCCGACGGCCACGAGAATTGTACGCGCGCACTCGCGGAAGGCGGATGGAAGGGCTTCTGGTTCGAAGCTGACCCCGAGCGAGCACGGCGCGCTCGCGAACTCGAAACACGGCTCGACGTGCGAACGCATTGCGCCATCGTCAGCGCGAACAACGTCGTGAGGTTGATGGAGAACGCCGGCGTGCCGAACGTGCCCGATGTCCTCTCCCTCGACATCGACGGGAACGACTTTTGGGTGCTGCGCTCGATGCTCCGCAAGTATGCGCCGCGCGTCGTCGTCGTCGAGTACAACGCAACGTTTCCTCCTGGCCACTTCTGGACCCGGCGTGAACGAAAGCGAGCCGAGTGGGACGACACCTACCGCCACGGCGCCAGCCTCGACGCGCTCGCCTGGCTCTGTGCCCGCGCCGGCTACCGACTCGTGGCATGCGATTCGGCGGGCGCGAACGCGTTCTTCGTGCGCGCCGACGTCGCCGACGCCGCACGCCTCGGCGTTGAGCCCGTGCACCTGCTGTACCGGCCGCTCCTGATCGCCCCGCCGCGCATCGGACACCCGTGGTGGCCCGAGCCCGACTGTCCCCGCCTCACCGATGACGAAATGGCTCGCGTCCGCATCGTCGGGGCCGACATCGTCACCCGTTTCGGCGGCGACCCCGAGAACGTGCTCGTCGGCATCCGTGCCCGAATCGACAACGCGACCCCGCACTTGATTACGTCGGTTGGACCGACGCCGATGAACCTCTCGGCCCATGCAATCGCGGCGGATGGTTCGACCATGAACAACAACATGCAACGCAACGTCATCTTCGGAGGCGTGGCGCCGCACAGCCGACGCTGGGTCGGAGCGGTGTACCAAGTGGAGCGCGCGGCGGCCGTGCTGAGGCTCTGTCTCGTCCACGAGGGCATCGGTTGGCTGATGCCCGGTGCCTTCGATATCACACTGACCTAGCTTCGCGGGCTTCGAGGCTAGGTCTCGCGGATGCGCAAGAGAGCACGGATGGGTCGATGATCCGACCCGTATGCATCAAGCACCTCACCCCGCAGCACCTCGACGTGCTTGTTGACCAGAACATGGTCGATCTGGCTGTGGGGACGGTGTGCAGGCCACGTCCGACCGCGCACCGATCGGCGCCAACCGGGCAGCATCGAGACGACACCCGGACCCCAGAAATTGAAGTCGCCGGCGACGACCGCGGGACCATCCGCGCGGGGAAGCCGCGGCGCAATGGCCCGCATGTGCACGATCGGCCCTGCAGTCGCGAGCCTCGATGAGGTGTGGATGCCGACGATGTCGACGCTCGAGCCCGCGACCTCGACCGTGCAGGTGAGCGCGGCGCGCGCGTGCGCGTGATCACGGAAAACGGGCGAGAGCGGTAGCTCGCGCCAGCCGGTTGTGGGCAACCGGCTGCACACGGCGAGCTCCCACGAACCCGCGGGCCGCACGTCACCGGGCCGCCGCATGCGCTCCTCGAGCACGGCGAACAAGGTCGATCGAATCTCATATCCGTCACCGGCAAGTTCGTCGAGCATCAGCTCGCCGTCGGGATGCCGCCACGCTTCGGGTACGACGACGACGTCAGCGTCGAGCTCGCGAATGACCGCGATCGCGTCGAAGCGGCGTCCGCGAAGGACCCCTCTTCGGTGGACGCCCCAGTGCGCGTTGAACGCGCCGACCGTGAAGACCCGAGGGTCGATGTGACTCAGATTCCGATGCCCTAGATACCGATGCGTTGGGCGAGCAGTTCGCGGTGGTACGTGGGATCGCCGAGGAAGATCTCGGACGACTTCGCCCGCTTGAAGTACAAGTGCGCGGGGTGCTCCCACGTGAAGCCGATGCCGCCGTGGATCTGGATGTTCTCGGCGGCAGCGTGGAAGTACGCCTCGGAGCAATAGGCCTTCGAGAGCGCGGCGACAACGGGCACCTCTTCGTTGTCCTCGGCGGCTGCCCACGACGCGTAGTACGCGGCCGACTTGCCCGACTCGACCTCGAGCAACATGTCTGCGCACTTGTGCTTGATCGCCTGGAACGACCCGATCGGACGGCCGAACTGAACGCGGTCCTTGGCGTACTGCACCGACATGTCGAGGACGAACTGAGCGCCGCCCATCATCTCGTTGGCCAGCGCGACCGCCGCCTGGTCGAGCGTCTTGGAGAAGGCGGCGAACCCGTCTTCCGTGCTCCCGAGCGGCAGGGCTTCCACATTGCTGAACTCGAGCTTTGCCTGCTTGCGGGTCATGTCCATCGTCGAGAGCGACGTGCGCGTCAAGCCGTCGGCATCACCCCGAACGGTGAAGAACGAGATGCCGTCAGTGCCGGACGTTCCCGCCAGGCGCGCCACGACGACGATGAGGTCGGCGGTGAAGCCGTCGAGGACGAACATCTTCTCGCCTGACAACGAGAACCGACCGCCTTCGCCTTCGGTCGCCTCCATCGCGATACCGGTGGCGTCCCACTTGCCGCTCGGCTCGGTGAACGCCAGCGTCGCGATCGTGTCGCCGCTCGCGATGCCCGGCAGCAAGTCGCGCTTCTGGTCGTCGGTGCCGACATTGAGAATGGCGTTCGCCGCCAACACGACCGAGGCGTAGTAGGGCGCGCACAGCAGCAGCCGGCCCATCTCCTCGAGCACGATGCCGAGCTCGATGAACGTGAAGCCCTGACCTCCGTATTCCTCGGGGATCGCGAGCGACTGCAAACCGAGCTCCTGGCCCATCTGCTTCCACACCGCCGGGTCGTAGCCCTCGGTGGTCTCCATGAGCCGGCGGACCTCGGTCTCCGGCGACTTGGCCTCGAGGAACTGCCGGACGGTACGCCGCAGCTCTTCTTGCTCCTCGGAGAAGGCGAAGTTCACAGTGTCTCCCCTATTCGCAGCTAGCGCGGTTCTCGGGGAAGCCCGAGGACCCGTTCGCCGATGATGTTTCGTTGGATCTCGCTCGAGCCCGCGTAGATGGTCTCCGCCCGGCTCGCCATGAAGGTTTGGTGCAACTCGTCGAGGTCATACGCGCCGTTGCGGTCGTCGAGGATCTGGAGCGCGTCGGTGCCGAGCACTTTCATGGCGGTTTCGCCGAAGTCGCGGTGCCAGGTCGTCCAGAAGAGTTTGCCGACGCTCGCTTCCGGACCCAGGCTGCCCCGCTGCACGAGGTTCGTGAGCATGCGTAGCCCGTTGTAGCGCATCACTTGCAAGCGCGCATAGCTGCCGGCCAGCTCGTCGCGCACCGCGACGTCGTCGCGCGCGCCGTTCTTCTTGGCGACGTCGATCAGATGCGCCAGCTCGTGCTCGAACGCGAGCTGCTGGCTCAAGAACGCAGTCCCGCGCTCGAAGCCGAGCGTGGCCATCGCCACCTTCCAGCCTTCGCCGACCGGACCGAGCACGTTCTCCTTCGCGGTGCGGGCGCTGTCGAAGAAGACCTCGTTGAACTCCGAGCTCCCGGTGAGCTGGCGGAGCGGCCGCACCTCGACACCGTCCTGGTGCATCGGGCACAAGAGGTAGGACAGGCCGTGGTGGCTCGTCGACTCCGGATCCGTGCGGCATACGACGAAGCACCAGTCGGCCCGGTGCGCGAGCGTCGTCCACACCTTCTGTCCGGTGATCACCCACTCGTCACCGTCGAGTGCGGCCCGGGTCTGAACGTTGGCGAGGTCGGACCCCGCGTTGGGCTCCGAGAACCCCTGGCACCACAGCTCCTCGACCGCCTGGATCTTGGGGAGGAACCGCTGCTTCTGCTCGTCGGTACCGAACTGGATGAGGGTGGGGGCGAAGAGGCCCTCGCCGAAGAACGAGATCCGGGCCGGCGCGTTTGCCCGCGCGTACTCCTCGTTGAAGACGATCTGTTGGGCGACGCCGGCGCCGCGGCCCCCGTACTCGAGCGGCCATGACACGCCGACCCAGCGGTCGCGTCCGAGCAGCCGCTCCCACTCGAGGCGCACGTCCCAGCCGGTCTCGTCGGCAGGGCCGCCGCCCGACCCCAGCGCGGCGAAGTCGCCGGTGAGATGGTCGCCGAGCCACGCGCGCACTTCGGCGCGGAACGCGGCCTCGGAGGGGCTGTCACGAAAGTCCATGGGCGCGGAGACGCTACTTGACCGACCGGTCGAGTTTCCAGGTGGGCGGCTCGGAACGGCTCTCTAGACGACGTCGCCGAGGACCGCGCGGACCATCGCGATGTCTTCGGGGTCGGCGACGCGCTGGTCGAACCCGAGGCGCGCGTCGACCGCGGCGATGTCCTCGGGAGAACGGGCGTCGCCCGAGGGTTCGGGGACGTCGTGGACGCGTAGCACGTAGAGGTTCCAGTATTTCGTCAGCCCGCACCGGGCGAGGTGCGGGTGGATCCGCTTCTCGAGCTCGCCGCAGCGAACGAATCCCGCGTCGGCGAAGCGCCGCGTCCACCACGCGAACGATGCGATCGTGAGGTGCCCCTCTACCGGCCCACCGCGCTCGTCGCGGTACAGGTCGTCGTACGGAATCGGGCCTTCGTAGTCGGAACCGAGCGCCTTGTAGTAGTCGGTGCGGTCAAGCGTGACCTTGGCCTCGAACCAGCCACCGGGGCCGTACTCGTTGGGTCCGAACGATGGGATCGTCGCCACGAGATAGCCCGACGTGACTCGGCGCAGTTCGAGGAGCGCCGTCGGAACGGCCTCGGGCGGAAGGTGCTCGAGCGTCTCGAATGCCGACACCAGCTCGTAGCTGCCGTCGGCCACGGGCAAGCGGTGGAGCAGATTGCCGTAGCGGACGTGCCCGCGGGCGCCGAGCGCAGCGTGATCGAGTGCGAACTGGCTCACGTCCACGCCCTCGGCATCGAGCCCGAGCTCGCGTTCGGCCTCGACGAAGAACCCGAACGCGCAGCCGACATCGAGCGTGCGCGTGACCGGGAACCAGCGCCACACGATGTAGGCGCCCTCGTCGGCGTGTGTCTTCGCCCGCGTGTATTCGAAGGTTCCGACTTCGACGCCCGGGTCCGCGGTGCCGTAGTAGGTGCTGTCGTACAGCTCGTCGTGCAGGGCCCGATCGAGCTCGCGCGCACCAACCTGGACGATCCGCCGGAACCGCGGCGAACGGGCCGCGCTTGTGTGCAGCGCGCGCCGGATGCCGGCCACAGTTCGGGCGCGCAGTCGACGGACCGCGCTCACGATCGGCGCGCGGGCGCGTCGCGAAGACGGTCGGCGGGCATGCGAGAGAAGCTACCCGACGTGGGGATCGGCTCCGGTCTCGGGAGTAGCGTGGGCGCATGACGCGACCGGCGCACTACCTCGCCACCGACGTCCGGATCGACAAGTTCGTCGTCGGGCCGTTCGAGAACAACGTGTTCCTCGTGCGGTGCCTCGCCACCGGCGAAGCGGTGATCATCGACGCGGCCAACGAACACGAACTGCTGCTCGACGTCGCGAAGGCGACGGGCGTCCGGCGCGTGTTGACGACGCACGGGCACTGGGACCACATCCAAGCCGTCACGCAGATGCGCAATGAAGGGATCGACGTCGGCATCTCCGAGCAGGACGCGGAGATGCTGCCGGCGTACGACTTCACGATCCCCGACGCCCACGTGATCGCGGTCGGCGATCTCCGGCTGAAGACGATCCACACACCGGGCCACACACGCGGCTCGACGTGCTTCGTGCTCGACGGACACCCCGTGCTGTTCAGCGGCGACACGCTGTTCCCGGGCGGGCCGGGCAACACGCAGACCCAAGGTGCGAGCTTCGACACCATCATCGAATCGATCGACCGCCGCCTGTTCACGCTGCCACCCGACACGCTCGTGCTGCCGGGCCACGGACTCGATACCACGATCGCTACCGAACGCCCCCATCTGCAGGAGTGGATCGACCGCGGCTGGTGAGTTAGGGGCCGCGAGCGAAGCGAGCTGGCGGGAGCGATGAGCGCCCGCGGGCCGGGTATCCCGGCCCGCAGCGAATGCGACCCAGAAGTACGAGTGGATCGACCGCGGGTGGTAGCCGGTTATTCGACAGGTACCGTCTCGTCGGCCGGGAAGCCGCGGTAGAGGAAGCTCGGATACCCCGCCTGCGGTTCCGTCCTCGCCCGCACCGCGACAAAGAGGTACTGACCAAGGTCGCGGTGACGGAACTCGACCAACGGCGCGATGCGCCCATAGTCGAGGCGCTGCGTGTAGTCCTCGGGATGCGCGTCGGCGGTGAACTGCCGCTCGATCTCGAACCCGCAGAACCGCAGGATCAGCACGAGTTCGTGCATCGTGTACTCGCGGTTGTGCCGGCCATAGGGGCCGTGCACCGAGTACGGGTCGTAGATGTTCGAGCCCGCGACAATCGAACACGCGTTGCCGAGGCGCGCGACGTTGGGCGTCGTAACGACGAGCAGGCCGCCCGGCGTCAGCACGCGCCGGATCTCGCGCAACGCGTGCAGCGGATCTTCGAGCAGGTGCTCGATGATCTCGCAGAACAGCACGACGTCAAAGCTCGCGTCGTCGTATGGGAAGCGATCGGCTTCCATGTTGAAGAGGTCCGAGTGCAGCACCGCTCGCTGTTCGGTGCCGTCGCGATCGGTGTAGCGCAGCTCCTGGTCGATCGCGCCGGCCGCCCCGAAATAGTTCGCGAGTGTGAGGTTCAGATCCGTGAACCGCGACAACAAGAACGTGATGAAGTACGGATTGGCGCCCAACTCGAGCGCGCGGCCCTGCTCGGCCCGGACGAGTCCCCACGAATGCAGGAATCGCCACAGCGCGTCGTCGGCATAGGCAACAAGCCCACCAGGCCCGCTGTCTTCGATCTCGAACGAACGCATGACGGATTGCATCTCGGCCTCGGTCCACCCGTCGGGCAGCGGACGGGGCAGTGCGGTCAGCAATTCGACCGCACGCGCCGGTCCGGACTCGGAGGAACCGCGCCGCCAACGCCGCAACGAACTCCAAGCCATGCGCCGCAATCTAGAACCGCCGAGAACGATCAGTTTGGAGCCGGACAGACACACTGTGCCCGCCCGGCTCCAAACCCATGACTAGAGGAGGCCCTTTTCCTCGAGGTAGGAGCGGGCAACGTCCTCGGGGTCTTCGAGGTCGATGTCGACGCGGCTGTTCAACGCGATCAGGTCCTCGGTCGTGAGTATCGCCGAAACCTCGGCCAGGGCGGCCCTGACCGTGTCGTTGAGCACGTCGTTACGGATCACCGGCAGCACGTTCTCCGCAGGCTGGAGTTCCATGTCTTCTTCCAGCACGACGAGGCCGTCGGCGAGCTGACCCTGGGTCGAGAACACGAGCGCAACGTCGATGTCACCGCTACTCAAGGCCTCGAACGTGAGCGGACCGCCGGCATCGAGGGGCTTGAACTCGGCGAACGCGAGACCGTACACATCCTCGTAGCCCTGGAGGCACAACGGCCGCTCGGGGCACTCGGGCGGGCCACCCATCACGAGTTCGCCCGCGACCGCCTGGAGGTCGGAGACCGTGGTGAGGCCGTATTCGTCGGCCGTCTCCTGGGTCACGGCGAGCGCGTTCCGGTCTTGGGCCTCCGACGGCTCGAGCGTCGTCATGTCCTTCTCGTCGAGGTAGCCCTGGAGCAGCTCCAGTGATGCGTCGGCGTCGGAAGTTGCTTCACCCGCGCCCTCGTTGAGGAACTCGAGCAACGTCCCGATGTACTCGGCCACGAGATCGATCTCTCCTGCCTCGAGCGCGGGGAACACGACCTCACGCGCGCCGAGGTTCGATTGCACGTCGACGTCACATCCGGCGGCTTCGAGAACTTGCGCGTACATGCTGGCGACGATGAACTGCTCGGAGAAGTTCGTCGACCCGACGGTCACCGCTCCGCATTCTTCGGTCTCGCTTGACTCTTCCGACGCGTCGCCGGTCGGCGACGATCCTGCGTCGTCATCGTCGTCTCCGCCACATCCGGCTGCCACCACGGCCAACACCACGAAGAACGCGATGTACATCCGGCCGCGGAATGTTCTCCGCTCCTTGCGCACGACAACTCCTCTCGAAGATTCGGGGTTTGTTCCGCCCGCCGCGGCCTACACGGGTTCGGCGTCGGCCGCGATTCGGCGCACGCTAGCGCCCACGCGCAGTGGCCGGGGAACAACCAGCCGCTCGATGCCGGCGAGCGCGATCTCGGCGAGGATGGCCAAGAGCGCGATCAAGATCGCGCCACCGAACGTTTGAGCTTCGTCACCCTGCGCGATGCCGTCGACGACGAAGCGGCCGAGGCCGCCCCATGCGACGAGCGCGGCGAGCGACGCGGTCGCAACGACGGTCACGGTCGCGGTACGGATGCCGGCCATCACGAGCGGCGACCCGACGGGAAGCTCGACGCGCCAGAGCATCTGCCACTGCGTCATGCCCATCCCCCGCGCCGCGTCTCGGAGGTCGTCGTCGACCTGCGCGAGCCCGACGTAGGAGTTCGTGAGCATCGGTGGGATCGCAAGCAGCACGAGCGCGACGAACGTCGGCCCGGCTCCGATGCCCAGCACTTGGATCATCAGGACCAGCACGCCGAACGACGGAAGCGCGCGCCCGAGGTTGGCCGTGATGATCGCGATCGAGCCGCCGCGGCGGAAATGGCCGAGCGTCACGCCGAGCGGGACCGCGAGCGCGAACGCGGCGAGGATCGAGAGGATCGACAGTTGGATGTGCTCGATCGTGCGATTGGGGATGCCGAAGGTGCCGTGCCACTGCTCCGAAGCCGTGAACCACTCCCACACATCACCCAGAAAACTCACGCTTGCCCGCTCTTGGCCCTTGTGCATGGGTCGACTCCGGGCTCCGCTCCCATCCGGTCGCTGCGCCCTGCGTCTCCTCGGGCCGGGCCGCTCAGGCCCCGCTCGCTCATGCCGTCCTCGCCTTGCGGTGCATCCACGGGGTGAGCAGCCATTGCAAGCCGAGGAGGAACAACTCGGCCGCGATGGCAAGGAGCACCGTCAACAAGAGCCCGACCACGAGGGGCGTGCGGAAGTCGCGTTGCAGGCCGTCGAGAATCAGCCGGCCGAGACTGTCTTGGCCGATCACCGCGGTGACGGTGATGAGCGCGATCGTCGACACGGTTGCAATGCGAATGCCCGCGAAGATCGCCGGCAGCGCGAGCGGCACGTCGACGCGGACGAACTCGACCGCCCCGGTGTAGCCCATGCCCCGCGCGGCATCGCGCACTTCTTCGGGTACGGCGTTGAGGCCGGTGACGATGTTCCGCACGAGGATCAGCAGCGTGTAGGCGACGAGCGGGATCAGCGCGGTCGTGCGGCTCAGGCCGGTGATGGGTATGAGGATGCCGAACAACGCCAGCGACGGGATCGAGTACATCGCGCCCGTCGTCCACAACACCGGCGCGTATGCCGGACGCCAGCGGCGAACCAGCACCGCGAGCGGGATCGAGATGGCGAGGCCGATCACGACAGTCAGCACCGTGAGGATGACGTGCTCGACGAGAGAGGCGCGGATCTCCGCGAGATGGTCGCCGACCCACTCCCAGTAGATCCACGACTCGCGAGGACTCGCGGCCAAGGTCGCCACGCGGCGATGCTACCGTCGAGGCGCATGACGCTCCCGGACGCGCGCGCGTGATCCGACTCGACGCGGTCAGCAAGCGCTACCCCAACGGGACGCTCGCGGTGCACGAGTTGACGCTCGACGTTCCGGCCGGCGAAGTCGCGGTGCTGATCGGTCCGTCGGGATGCGGCAAGACGACGTTGCTGCGCATGATCAACCGTCTGATCGAACCGACGGGTGGTCGCATCTTCTTGGACGGTGACGACGTGACGCACGTCGACCCCGTCGAGCTGCGGCGCCGCGTCGGCTATGTGATTCAACAGATCGGCTTGTTCCCACACCAGACGATCGGCGTGAACATCGGCACCGTTCCGCGGTTGCTCGGCTGGAGCAAGCAACGCATCCGCGCGCGCGTCGACGAACTCCTCGATCTCGTCGGGCTCGATCCGGCCGACTACCGCGACCGCTATCCCCATCAGCTCTCGGGCGGGCAGCGCCAGCGCATCGGCGTGGCGCGCGCATTGGCCGCGGATCCCCCGGTTTTGCTCATGGACGAGCCGTTCGGCGCGATCGATCCGATCACGCGCGCGCGACTGCAAGAGGAGTTCCGCCGGCTGCAGGCCGAGATCGGCAAGACCGTCGTGTTCGTCACGCATGACATCGAAGAAGCGGTGAAACTCGGCAACCGGATCGCGATCCTGAACGTCGGCGGCCGGCTCGAGCAGTACGACACGCCGTCGGAGATCTTGGGTCATCCCGCGACGCCGTTCGTCGCGTCGTTCGTGGGCGACGACCGCGCCATCAAACAGCTCAAGGTCACGACGATCGACAACGCGCAGCTCGAGCACCCGCCGACGGTCTCGCCGGACGCCGGGCTCGAGGTCGTGCGCGAACTCCTCGCGCAGACGGCCATGCTCTCGATCCCGGTCGTCGACGCCGGCGGAGCGCTGCGCGGGCGCGTGCGCGCCAAGGAAGCCGAAGGCGACGGCACCGCGGCTGATCGCGTGGTTCGGGTCGATGCATGGGTCGACGTGCGTGACACGCTCGAGCACGCCCTCGCACACACGCTGCTGAGCGACGACGGCTGGATAGGTGTCCTCGACGGCGAGCAGTTCCGCGGCGTCCTCACGCCCGACGGCGTCTACCGCTCCTTGCGCGCGGCCGTCGACGAGAGCTGAGCGAGCACCGGACTACTTCGTCGGGCTGCGGGGTTCGCCGACGATGTCGATGCCTTCGGGCACTTCGAGCGCGTGCACGGTCTCCCCCTCGACTTCGATCGTGAGGTGGCCCTCCAGCACCGGGATGCGCTCCAACCGGAGGCGCCCGATCCACTGGGGGATCGCCGGCGCGAGGTGCAGGTTGGAATGCCGGAAGTCGGGCTCGAAGCGCAACATCGTGCGCAGGAACAGCAACGGCGAGGCCGCTG
>JBEVDP010000324.1:0-8836 GCA_040513235.1 Acidimicrobiia bacterium
CGATGAGGTGCGGGGGGACGTCGGCCAAGACGATCGGCTGGCGGTCCTCCTCGGCGAACAGGGTGGTCATCAGCCCGCCGTTGCGGTCGAGCACGTACGACCGCTCGGCCGGGCTGTCCATCGCCGGGAGCAACGCGTCCACCTCGACGGACTTGGAGAACACGGCGCCCGCCGGGATGAAGAGCGCGAGACAGCCCGCCAGGGCTGCACCCCCCACCGCCACAATCAGGACGAACGCGACAAAGAACCGAGCAAGCTTCACGAGTGTTACCAGTGTGGCAGACCGATCACTCTCGTCAGGGTTCGGCGAAACCCACGGGTCCGGCGGTTCAGTTCACCTGGCGCTCGCGGCCTTCCCAATAGGGAGCCCGCAGCTTGAACTTCTGGAGTTTCCCGGTCGCCGTTCGCGCCAGGACGTCACGCAATTCAACCGACTTCGGGCACTTGTAGTGCGCCAGCCGCTCGCGGCAGTGCTCGATGATCTCGGCCTCGGTGACGGACGCGCCGGGCGCAACCACGACGAGTGCCTTCACGGCTTCGCCCCACTTCTCGTCGGGGACACCGATCACGCACACCTCGGCGATCGCGGGATGCGAGAAAATGCAGTCTTCGACCTCGACCGATGACACATTCTCACCGCCGCTGATGATCACGTCCTTCTTACGGTCGGCGATGGAGAGATAGTTGTCGGCGTCGATGTGGCCGCCGTCGCCCGTGTGGAACCAACCGTCGGCGATCGCCTTCGCCGTCTCGTCCGGCTGCTGCCAGTAACCCTCCATCACATGGTTGCCGCGCGCGAGTACTTCGTCCTCGCTGTCGGTCCGGAGCCGGATCCCGAGCGCGGGCGCGCCGGCGCGACCGAGCCGCGACGCACGCTCGGATGGCGTGAGCGCGTCGAATTCCTCGCGCGTGCGGTTCATCGTGAGCACCGGCGTCGTCTCGGTGAGCCCGTAGATCTGGATGAACTCCCAACCGAGCTCGGTCTCGACCCGTTCGATCGTGCGCGTCGGCGGCGGTGCGCCCGCAACGACGATCCGCGTCCGCCCGCGGCCGGGGATGTCGCCGTCCCACTCGGCCGCGGCGTCCAGGATCGCGGCTACCACCGCCGGTGCACCGCACATCAATGTGACGCCGTGATCGCGCACGCGCCGCAGGATCTCGGCGCCGTCGACCTTGCGCAACACGATGTGGCGGCCACCCATGCCGGTGACCGCGTACGTCATGCCCCACCCATTGCAGTGGAACATCGGGAGTGTGTGCAGGTAGACGTCGCGGTCGGTCACCGTCGTCTGCCACCCGAACACAGTCGCGTTGAGCCAGATGTTGCGGTGCGTCAGCTGCACACCCTTGGGGCGCGCGGTCGTGCCGCTCGTGTAATTGATCGTTGCCGTGTCGTTCTCGTCGGGATCGGACCACGGCTCGGGTTCGACACCCTCGCGGTACAACACCGCATCGGACTCCGTGCCGATCACGAACCGATGCTTGGCATCGACGCCGCGCAACGCGTCATCGAGTTCGGGATCGACGAGCAACACCGTCGCGCCCGAGTGTTCGACGATGTAGGCGACCTCGTCGGCGTTGAGGCGGAAGTTCACCGGCACGAGCACGCGGCCGGAGCCGCTGATGCCGTAGAAGGCCGTCAACAAGCGCGCCGAGTTGTGCGACACCATCGCGACGCGCTCGCCGCGCCCGATTCCGAGCTTGTCGAGGCCAGCCGCTTGCGCGCGAGCGCGCGTCGCGATCTCGTGCCACGTCGAGGTGCCCCACGACTCGGCGGGCTGGTCGGGCTCGTCGACGAAGCCGACACGATCGCCGTAAACGAGCTGGGCGCGCTCCAGGAAGTCGTTGACCGTCAACGGCACACGCATGAGTCGCTCCCTTGTCCCTAGTCGCCCGAACGCCACACTTGCGGCGGCGTGCGTTCGAACAGTCCCGTCACCGACCACAGCTCGATGCGCCACGGGTCGAGGCGCAACAACCCGTAGTTGGGATCGTCTTTGCCCTTCCAGAATCCCGAGAGTCCATAGCCTTCGGGCTTCTCGGAGTAGAGGTCCCACAGCCGATCCTTCTCGGCCGCGTCGTCGACCCAGGTGGCTCGGCACTCGACGTACACCTGCTCTTGGTTCGCGTCCCAGAACGCGAGCGACACGTACGGGTTGACCGCGAGGTGCTTCTCCTTGAACGAGTGGCGGAACGTGGCCAGCCAGCCTGTCGGCTCCTCCCACACGGGGTGCACCAGACGCCCGCGCGGCCGGCCCCGCCGGTCGACGGTCGTGAGCGTGCACCACACTGTCTGTTCGATCCGACGCCGGAACTCGGCCGCGATCTCGTCGAAGGAGCCAACGTCCACGGGGCGGACGCTAACGCGGACGCGCGCGACACTGGAGCGCTGCTGAGGCCCGTAGCTCAGTTGGTCAGAGCACCGCCCTTACAAGGCGGGTGTCGCCGGTTCGAGCCCGGCCGGGCCTACTCACCGCGTCGAGAATCCGTTGGCATGAATTTCGTTGCAAAGCAGGGAGGATCCCTGCTCACGGGATCGTCAATGCCCCCAGCCGATGCAGAACGGGTGGCCAGCGGGGTCGGCATAGACCTGGTGGCCTTCGGCGGCGGTGAGGGCGTCGGCTGCTTGCAACAGGCGACCACCGAGCGCAATGACCTCGGCGTGCGCGCTCACCGGGTCTTCGACGTGCAGATCGAGGTGGACCTGCTGCGGGTTTCCGTTCGGCCAATCCGGCGGCGAGTGGCCGGGTGCGCGTTGAATGCCGATCCGCCATCGACCGTCGCCGTCGATGACGCTGTGCCAGTCGTCCTCGGCGACGACGCGGCCGGCGAGCATTCCCGCCCAGAATGCGCTCTCCGCGGCCAGGTCGGCTGCGTCGAACACGACGATCTGTCGTGTGATCTTCATTCACCCAACCTCTGTCGGGGCCGCCGCGCTTTCGATTGCTCGCCGCGCCGCGGCCTTGTCGGATTCGTCGAGCCAGCACGCTTCGACGCCGTCGAGCGCGATGCCGACCATCTCGTCCCAACCCCAGCCGAACGCAGCGGCGACCGAGCGGTACTCGGCGCCGAGATCGAGATTGCTGAGCGCCGGATCGTCGGTGTTCAACGTGGCCAAGAGCCCGGCGGCACGCATCTGCGGGTAGGTGTGATCCTCCAACCGATCGAACGCGTTCGCGATCCGAACGTTCGAGGTCGGGCACACGGTCAACGGAATCCGGCTGCCGGCGACGCGCTTCACGAGCTCGGGGTCGCCGAGGATCGACAAACCGTGATCCACCCGTTCGACGCCGAGGACATCGATGCACGCAGCGATCGCCGACGCCGGCGAGTTCTCACCCTGATGCGCGGTGAGCCGGAACCCTGCCGCCCGCGCCGCGTCGTAGGCCGGGAGAAACGACACCGGGTCGATTCCCAGTTCGGTGGAGTCCATGCCGACGCCGATGACGCGGTCGATGCCGGCTGCTCGCGTCCGGCGCAGCTCCGCGAGCGATTCCACGAACTCCAGCCCGGCGGCCGGTCCGAACGCCCGATCCATGTCCGCGACGAGGAAACACGTCGCGCCGGTCTCCGCCTCCGCAGCCGCCATGCCTTCGTCGAGACCGGCGACGATGCCGGCAAGATCCTGGCCGCTCTCGAGATGCCGAGCCGGCGAGAAGAAGGACTCCCGGTGGATCAGACCGTGCGCTGCGCCGTCGACGACGCTCTCATAGGCGAGGCGGGCCCAATCGTCTCGGGTGACCAGCGTCGACTGCACGAGCCAGAAGACGCGAAGAAAGTCGTCCAGCGACGCGTACTGATACAGCGCGGTCGGATCGTCCGTCGGCAACGAGACCGCATTGCGATGGGCCAAGTCCACGAGCGTCGACGGGCGCATCGTCCCCTCGACATGACAGTGCAACTCGACCTTGGGCAGGCGCTCCAACGCGGCGGCCAACGTCGTCACATGACACCCCGCGGACTGCTCACTACGTCGCTCGCTCCAGGAGTTCGGCCATTCCTGATTCGATGCCGGCTGCGAGCACGTTGAGGTCGGGGGCCGCGTCGAAGTCGCCGGTGACACCGAAGTTCACCTGGCCGTCGTAGGAGAAGATCGCGACTCCGACGCGGATCTGCCCGCCGAGCGGCACGTACGGGAACGCGCGCTGCACTTTGCGGCCGAGCATGTAGAGGGGCATCTGCGGGCCGGGAACGTTCGTCGTGACCGTGTTGACGTTGCGCTGCGACATCTTCGTCGCGATCCGCGTGCCCAACGACAACAACATCGGCGGCGCGAAGCCGCTCAGCGAGGTCAGCGCCTCCCCCGCGACCGCCTGATTCGATCGCTTCAACCCTTCGAGCTGCGCACTCAGCGCGTGCAGCCGCGCTTCAGGATCGGCGATGCCGACGGGCAGCTCCGCGAACATCGCCGACACCTTGTTCTCGAAGGTCCCGTCGCCGACCGCCTTGCCGCTCGCGTCACGCGGCCGCACCGACACCGGAACCAGCGTGCGCACGACCCGATCCGTCGGTTCCTCGCGCGCTTCCAGCAACGTGCGGAAGCCCGACGTGATCACTGCGAGCACGACGTCGTTGAACGTCCCGCCCAAGCCCTTGCGGACCGTCTTGATGTCGTCCACCGTCACCGACGCCCACGCGTACCGCCGGTGCGGACCGATCGCGCCGTTCAAACTCGACAGCGGTGTCGGACGGACGAGTCCAGCCATTGCCGCGATGCCGCGGCCGATCTCGCGTGCCTGCGCGAGCGCGTGGCGCGGCATGCGGGTCGCAGCCCGCACCGCGCGGACCTGTTCGTACGGGCTTCTCAGCAAGGACGTCACCGCGTCGCGCATCAAGTCGGTTGACGACGGTTGCGGCTGGGGCTTCCAGTTGTCGGGCAACGGCGCCGTCGGTTCGGGGGTCGAGTCGAGCATCACCGTGAGCAGTTCGGTGCCGGAGACGCCGTCGACCATGCAGTGGTGCACCTTCGACAGCAATGCCCACCGGCCGTCATCGAGACCGTCGACCGCCCACACCTCCCACAAGGGCTTGGTGCGGTCGAGTTGTTGGCTCATCACCCGGCCGACGAGCCGACGGAGTTCGGCTTCGCCACCTGGCGCCGGCAGCGCGGAGTGCCGCACGTGGTACTCGAGGTGGAAGTGCGGGTCGTCGACCCACACGGGCCGCCCGAGTTGGAACGGCACGAATTTCACGACTTGCCGGTAGCGCGGCAACAGCGGCAGGCGCCCGCGGATCATGTCGAGCATTGCTTCGTAGGTAGGTGTCGGCCCGTCGAGCACGAGGACCGACGCGATGTGCATATGGGTGACGCCGTCTTCGATGTGCAGGAACGTCGCGTCGAGCGGGCTCAGTCGGTCGAACGTCATCGCGCCTCCAGGACCTGGCTGCGGGTGGTGCGATCCTTGCACGAACGCCAACCGGCGTGGCCCCCGAGATTCGGGAGACCACGCCGGTGGTGTCGGACCTGCGGGCAGGCCGGGGGTCGGTTTCGGGGGGAACTCCGTTGCCCCGGCCCGCCATGACTCGCGGGTCGATCTGTTGCGTTGCCGTCCTGTCCGCTCTTGGCGGCTCGGCACCTCGGATTGTCAGGCCGTCATCTGCTCCGCCTCTTCCGGGCGGATCTTGCGGGGGCGGCCCCGCTTGCGCTTCTGGGCGACGACCTTGCCGTTCACGAACAGCTCGCCGCCCCAGACGCCCCAAGGCTCACGCCGGTCGAGGGCACCCGCGAGGCACGGGTCCTTGACCGGGCAGCCCTGGCAGAACGCCTTGGCCGCGGCGATGTCGTCGAGCTGCTCCGAGAAGAACAGCTCCGCGAGCGCGCCGGTTCCGTCGTTGCACAGTGCGTCGACCTGCCAGTCCGGATCTCGGACCGGGATCGGGATTCGGTTGAGGTCCTGTATGGCGAACATCGCCGATCACTCCCCTGAGTGAAGCTTTTCTGCGTGAATGTGCGTTTCGTGTGGTGTGGTCAGGGTCCTGAGCGGTTGGATTCGGGCAAACAAAAAGGCCGCTCGGGGGTGGTGCCCCGGCGGCCTGTGGGTCTTCTCTTGTAGCTGAGGGGCTACGGAGAATCCTCGGTCCGGCGGGGCTGGCCGTGCTTCTGGTCGGTCGTCGTGCCGAGCGCGATGTGCGACCAGAACGAGCCCGAGAGGCACGGCCGAACGGCGTTGACGCGCGCACGCGACACGCCGGCCATGGCCATGGCCTCGGGTGCGTACGCGGCGTACATCATTCGGGTGGGTCCTTTGCTCTTGGTTGCTCTGGTGGTGGCTTGCGGTTCCGGTTCGGGGCGAACGCCACCTGGCGCTCGCTATGACCGGAGGGTTATCCGACCACGATGACGAAAATGCGTCAAGCGATTATTTGGCCGGGCGCACGCAGTCCAGCAGAACTTCGTGCACGATCGGTGGACCGGCCACGATGTCGCCCGTTTCAATCCAGGCACCGGACCCGCCATTCCAGTCGGTGACGATTCCGCCGGCCTCCCGCACGATCAGGCCGCCGGCCGCAACGTCCCACGGTCCGAGGCGCAGCTCGAAATACCCATCGAAGACGCCCTCGGCGGTCCAGCACAGGTCGAGGCTGGCCGCGCCGACCCGGCGGATGTCCTCGAAGCGGGAGAACGCCCGCTCCAGCACGGGGACGTAGCCCGGCAGCAGTTCCTTGTGCCGGAACGGAAAGCCGGTGGCGACGATCGCAGCCTCGGGCGGGCGGACGCTGACCGAGATCGGATCGCCGTCGCGAAAGGCGCCCCCACCGGCTCGGGCCCAGTAGGTGCGGCCAAGGAGCGGCGCAGCCACCACACCGACGACCGGTACACCGTCGGCAACGAGCGCGATCGACACGCCGACCGCATCGAAGCGGTGCACGAAGTTCGTGGTGCCGTCGAGCGGGTCGACGAGCCACTCGATGGCGGCCCGCGCCCCGCCGGCTTCCTCGCCGTGCACCGGCAGGCCCGAATCGAGCGTGAGGATCTCGCGGATCGCCGCTTCGCTGGCGAGGTCGACCTCGCTCACCCAGTCACCGGGCGCCTTGGCCCGTACTTCCTGCAACGCACCGATGTGCGCGGCGACGATCTCACTCCCGGCTGCGGCCGCGGCGCACGCGGTCTGCAACAGCGCGTCGAGATCGAGCGCACTCATGCTTGTCCGCTCTCGGCCCTACGGGCCGGGCCGCTCGGGCCCCGCTCGGCGCTCCACGGGATACCCGCTCCGCGACGCTCGCTCATGTGATCGCCGCTAGGAGTGCGTCCGCGAGTTCCTGTGTTCCCGCGGCAACGATCTGTCGCCGCGCCGTGTGATCGTCGGTGACCAGTTCCTCGCCGCGTGCGTCGAGCACCACCGCGCCGGCTTCTCGGCACACGAGGAGTCCGCCGAGGTAGTCCCACGGAGCCATGTAACGGCCGCCATCGACATGTCCGTCGAGGCCGCCGGCGGCGACGTCGCACAACTCCAGCGCGATCGAGCCGAGCATCCGCGTCTGCTTCGCGCGCAGCATCACGCGCGGCCAGCCGCCGAGCGCGATCACGCTCTCCTCGATGTTCTTCGTGGACGACGCCTCCAGCTGCACACCGTCACGAAACGCGCCTTCGCCGCGCACCGCGGAAGTGCGCTGCCCGGTCGCGTGGTTGGCGACGAGCGAGACGAAGGCGCCGGCCGCGTCGATCGCGCACAGCGACGTACACCAGTACGCGATGCCACGCGCGCAGTTCGTCGACCCGTCGATCGGGTCGATCACGACCGTGATCGGTTCGTCGGCGCCGGTCTCGGCCGACTCCTCGCTGACCACTCGCACACCCGCTCCTCGCAGCACCTCGAGTGCAGCTTCGTCGGCAACGACGTCGAGCGCGTACTGACCCGGGCGCTCAGTACGCCCGCGCCTCCCCGCGCCTTCGAGAGTGGCGACCGCGTCGCGCACGGCGTCGGCGGTCTCGTGGAAGCATTCGAGCAGCGATTCCGGCGTCACGCGATCGGAACCACCTCGACGAGCGCGTTGTAATCAGGCACACCGGCAACGCGGTCGCGAACATTTGGCGCCAGCAACGCGTTGGCTTCGGGAAAGAAGGCCTGCACGTTGCCGGGCCGGATCGGCGCGAGGTGCACGCGCGCGCGCATTTCGCCGTGCGGCGATCGCACGAGCACCGCCGAGCCCGAAGCAACGCCGAGTTCGGCGGCATCGGCTTCCGACACGAAGAGCGCGTCCCGGGCCGCACCCGTAAGTGGATCGATCTCGGTCCACACCATCGAGTTGAACTGCTTGCCTCGCCGGGTCGACAGCACGAAGCGCCCCGGCGCCCGGGCATCCTCATGCGGCACCACAACTCGGAACTGAGCGCGACCGTCGGGCGTCTCGAAGTTCCCGCCTTCGCACAGACGAGGCCCGCCGACTTGGATCGCGTCACCGGTGTCGCGCAGCTTTTCGATGCCCGCGTATGCAGGCACGACGCGCGCGATCTCGGCGCGGATCGCATCGGCGTCGGCGCACCCGAACTCCTCGGCGCGTTCTGGGTGCACCCGCCGCGCAACCTCGCGGAAGATGTCGAACTCGGCCCGCGCCTCTCCGACGCGCGGGCCGGGCACTTCGGGGCTGAAGGCGACTCGCCGTTCGGTCGTTGTCGACGTGCCGCCACCGCGTTGTTCGTACCGCGTTGCCGCGGGCAACAGCAGCACAGTCTCGCCCGGCTCGACGAGCATCTGATGGGTCACGACGATGTCTTGGTGGATGCGGAGCGGCGTGCGCGCGAGTGCGGTTCGGGTCACATCGGGGGCGGGCAGCACGTCGAGGAAGTTGCCGCCGCTCGACCAGAGCACGTCGAGATCACCGCGGCGCGCGGCCT
>JBEVDP010000325.1:0-3319 GCA_040513235.1 Acidimicrobiia bacterium
TCTCGAAGATCTGGAACGCGAACATCGCCAGGATGCCCACGCACACCAAGACGCCGAAGAAGTCGCGAGCGAGACGGGCGGCCCGCCACATCCGCCACAGGATCAGGCCGAGCACCGCGAGGAGGCCGGCCGAACCCACGAAACCGAGCTCCTCCCCCACCGCGGTGAAGATGAAGTCGGTGTGTTGCTCGGGCACGAAGCTGCCCTGCGTCGACGGACCCTTCCCGATCCCCTCACCGGTGCCACGACCGTTCGCGATGGCCTGGATCGACTGCTCCTGGTTGTAACCGCTCGACTGCGCGCTGGTGTGGTCGCGATCGAGGAAGTTGAGCCGGTCGATCTGGTACTGCTTCACCAACCCGAGGTTCACCATCATGAAGATGCCGGTGCCGGTGAGCAGCACGAGCACCAACATCTGACGGGTGGTGATGCCGGCGACGATGAGCAGCCCGACGAGGATCACCATCAGCACCATGAGCGTGCCGAAGTCGGGCTGGAGCATCACGAGCCCGAGGGGGACCGCGGCCAACGCGAGGATCGTGCTGAGCCGCCACGCATCGAGCTCACCGCGGTACTGATTGCAGTACCCGGCCAGCGCGATGACGATCAGGAACTTCGCGAACTCCGACGGCTGCAACGTGAACCCACCGGGCAGCTGGAACCACGCTTGGTTGCCCTTGATGTTGGAGCCGAGCGGACTGATCACGAGGAACAGCGCGGCCACTGCCGCGAGGTACGCGAGCAACGCGTGGTCGGCGAACCGGCGGTAGTCGACCGCGATCACCGCAGCCATGGCCGCGATGCCGAGCACGACGTACATCGCCTGTCGCTTCACGAAGTAGAGCTCGTCGCCGGGGATCCGGTGCCGGCTCGCCGACCACACCATCACCAGGCCGAAGAGGCTGAGCGCGACCACGGTGCCGACGAGCACGAAGTCGAAGTGACGCATCGGCGCGGTCGCGTCGTAGCGATCGCGAAACCCTTGGCGCGAGGTGGGAGCGCCGCCGCCCGAGCGACGACGCGTCATCACGTCCACTCGTCGACCCCCATCAGTCGGCCGTCGTCTTGGCGTTGGGGTTGTACGGCGCGACGGTGACGGGGGGCGGCGTCGCGTTCCCGTTGAGGTAGTCGATGACGCGACGCACGATCGGCGCCGACACCTCGGCGCCGAAGCCGCCCTCCTCCACCATGGCGATCACCACGTACTGCGGCAGGTTCGGGTCGTTGTCGGCGTTCGTGATCGCGGCAAACCAGGACGTGTCGCTTTTCCCTGTGTTCTGCGCGGTGCCCGTCTTGCCGATGACCGTCGGACCCTCATACGTGTAGAACGCTGCATACGCCGTGCCTTCACCGCTGTACACGACGCCGTGCAGCCCCGCGAAGACGGCGTCGCGGAATCCGGGGTCGAGCCCAGTCTGGGTTTTCACGATCGGGCTCGTCGTGCGCACCACCGGGCCGAGCTGACCGTCGGGCAACCCTGCGTGCGACTGCAGGATGCTCTTGAGCAGCTGCGGCGTGTGCAGGGTTCCACCGTTCGCGAACGCGGCATAGCCGTCAGCGAGCTGCAGGGGCGTCACGAGCGTCGCGCCCTGACCCACCGCGAGGTCGGCACTATCACCACGCTTCCAATCGCGGGCGAACTCGTCGGGGCTGTCCTTGAAGTCGACCGCATTCGTCGCGCGATCGGGGATCTTCCCACTCGAGTCCCCCGGGAGCTCCACCCCCGTGGGTGCGTCGAACCCGAACAACCGCGCCGTGTCTTGAATCGCGTACCCACGCGGGTGCACGTCCGTCTCGTCTTGATTTTCGTTGCGGTACTGGTTCCAGAGATCGTTGCCGATGCCGTAGTAGTAGAAGTCGCTCGACACCGTGAGTGCGCGCGCGAGGTCGACCGTGCCGTGCGCGACCTTCCCCGCGTTCTGCTTGTTTTGACCCTCGCCGCCCATCTCGAAGACACCGTCGTCATACACGGAGTCGCCAGGGGCACGCAGGCCGTCCTGCAACATCGCGATCGACGAGAAGAGCTTGAACGTGGAACCTGGCGCGTAGCCGCTCAGCGCGCGATCGATGAGCGGCGATGCCGGATCGTTGAAGTACTTGTCGGCGGTGCCGTTCAGGAAGTCGTTCGGATCGAACGTGGGCGCCGACGTCATCGCCACCAGCTGTCCGGTGCGCGCGTCGAGCACGACCACCGCGCCACCGACCGGCGTGTTGTAACGCCCCGTCGCCGGGTCGACGGTGCGGCCGGCGCCGTCGATGCCCTGTTGCAGCGAATCCTGCGCGATCACTTGCGCGTCGAGGTCGATGCTCAGTTGCACGTCGTGGCCGGGCACGGGGTCGCGCACCGTGCGCACGTTGGTGACGCGTCCCGTGTTGTCGACTGAGACCTTGTCGACGCCCGGCGTGCCGCGCAGCTCCGCTTCGTACTTGAGCTCGACGCCGTCCTTGCCGATGTCGTCGTCGTCCTGGTACCCGTCGTTCGGGCGCGCCTTCATCTCTCCGGCGTTGATCTTGCCGATGTACCCGAGGACGTGCGCGGCCACGATTCCGTGCGGATACACGCGTACCGGCATGTTCGAGATCGCGGTGTGCGGGAAGAGCTGCGCGTGCTCGTTGACGAAGTTGAACTGCTCCAACGAGAGCGCACCGGCAACCGGCACGGGCTCGTACGGCGAGTACTGCTGCGAGTCGAGATCCTTCGCGATCTCCTCCGGAGCATTGCCGAGCAGCGACGCGAGCTGCGGGATCAGCGCGGCCTTCTGCTCGGTGCTGAGCTTCTGGCGATCGACGACGAGCGATCGCTGCAACACGGTGGTGGCGAGCACGCGGCCCTTGGCGTCGAGGATCGAACCGCGCAACGCGGGCACCGGCACCGTGCGATCGGCCTGGTTCTGCGCGGCCACCGCGAGCTTCTCGCCGCCCGCGACCTGGAGGAACCAGAGTCGGGTGAGCAACCCGGTGAAGAGCGCGACGACGATCACGCCGATGATCACCAGCCGGGCGCGGCTGTCGACCTCTTGCCTCATCGTGTCCGCCTCGGTCCCCGCAAGGTGCCCCAGTCTCGCAGACCACCTGCCTCCGGCTCGCGCGCGGCCCAGCGCACCACGGGGAACACGATCGGGGCGATCAGGGCATCGAGCATGGCTGCAATGAGCACGGTCTTGATGGCCGCGGCGGACAGGAACCCTTCCTGGCCGACCATGGCCCCGATGGCGATGAACAGGAACCCGCCGAACAGCCCGCCGAGAAAGCCCAGGACCGGAGGCATCCACGGCGACGAGCGCACGATCCCGGCCTGGAACACCCCCACCGCGAAGCC
>JBEVDP010000326.1:0-4890 GCA_040513235.1 Acidimicrobiia bacterium
TCGCGCTGGTCGACGAGGATCTCCGCGTTCGGGAAGAAGGGCACCCACGCGCCGTCGTCGGTGCGCCACGCCCACATGCCGACGCCTTCCGCGTGGGTTGCGATGGCGTGGGTGATGCTCTCGCGTGGGAAGCCCGCGGCGGTGAGCAGCGCCGCGAACGCCGTTTGGTGCGCCCCGGCGTCGGCCTCGCTGCGCAGGATGTCGTCGGCCGCTTGCGCGGGGTCGACGGCGATACGCGCATCGCCGGTCTCGATGATCCACACCGCGGCCGCGGCCTTGACGTCTCCGCCGCCGACCCAGAGCGGTTCGCCCCATTCAACGCTCGCGACTTGCTCGGGCGTGAGACCGACGACTTCGGGCGGGACTCCGACCTCGGCATAACTGATGCGAGTGAGTCGCACCGCGCCAACGTCGAACCTGAGCGCGCTCATGTTTGTCCGCTCTCGGCCCTGCGGGCCGGGCCGCTCGGGCCCCGCTCGCTGCTCGCCGGGATACCCGGCTCGCGACGCTCGCTCATGTTTGTCAGCTTCGCGCAAGGATGGTCGTCATGCCGTTGGATTCGGTGAGCCGCATGTTCCTGCTGTCCGACCTCATGACCCCGATGGCGATCCGGGTTGCGGCCACGCTGCGCCTGGCCGACGGGACTGCACCGGCCGGTGTCGATCCAGACGCGCTCGACCGGCTGTTGCGCTTCCTCACGGAGATCGGCGTGTTCACGTGTGATGACGACGGGGTCTACGCGCTGACGGAGTTGGGCGAGGTCTTGCGATCCGACCATCCGAGTGGCCTGCGCGACCGGCTCGATCTCGACGGTGCGGTTGGTCGCGCCGAGCTTGCGTTCGCGCAACTTCTGCACACGGTCCGCACCGGTGAACCCGGATTCCCCGCGCAGTTCGGCATGTCGTTCTGGGACGACGTCGTCGGCGACGACACGCGGCTGACGTCTTTCAACGTGCAAATGGCCTCCGACGTGAAGGCATGGGCACCCGCGATCATCGGCGCGTACGACTGGGGTTCGCTCGGGCACCTCGTGGACGTCGGAGGTGGCGACGGGACGCTGATGCTCGAGCTGTCGGACGCGTTCCCGTCGCTGCGGGGCAGCGTCTTCGAACTCGCACCCACGGCCGCGACCGCTCGGGTCGACGCGATCGCGGGGACCTTCTTCGATCCGTGGCCGCGTGCCGATGCCTATCTGCTGACCGCGATCATCCACGACTGGGCCGACGAGGCGGCGCGCGCGATCTTGCGCCGCGGGGCCGAGACGGGGCGGCCCGTGTTCGTGATCGAGAAGATCGGGACCGACGGCGTGACGGTCAACCCGCGCATGGATCTGCTGTTGCTCGCGCACATGGGCGGCCGCGAGCGCTCCCGGCAGGAGCTCATCGCGCTCGCGGAGTCTGCCGGCTGCACACTCGCCGCCGTCCACGAAGCCGGCGCCATCGTCATCCTGGAACTCCGCTAACCCGGGTTTGGAGCCCGCCTGGCCACTGTGTGGCCGGCGGCCCCAAACTCAGTCGATGAAGCCGAAGTGGCAGCGCTCGGTTCGGAACTTCAAGTTGAGCCAGGGCTCGCTGGTCTTGCGGAACGGGAGCGCGAGGTTGTCGCGGAAGCTCTGCAGCGACGTCCACACTGGTGACCGCCGCACCACCAGCACTACCCGCCCGTCGCCCAGCATCTCGACGAACTTCAGTGCTTCGTCACGCCGGGTGAAGGTCACGTGCTCGGGCCAGTAGATGACCTTCACCGTTTGGTCGTGCACTTCCAACTCGATGCCGAGCCCGTCGGGCTTTCGGTGGGGTAATTCGACGCGAGCAGCCGCATGGATCGACGTCACGGTGACGGCCGTGCGGTCGAGACCCGGCCAGTCCTTCGAATCGAGCAGCCCCTCCAGCTCATCCAAGAAATGCCGGATGGGGGGCGTGACGGCCATCCTGCTATCCTCGCTGGCCGTCAAGTGAACGCCGAAGACCTCCGGTCTCAGATGAGGTAATGGGCTGCGGCCCGCCGGACGAGGCGACCCTCGGAGCCGCGCCATCAGGCGCGCCCAGCCGGGTCGGTCTCGACCCGCATCCGAGGGGAACCACATGCCGACGAAGGCCGATGCCGAAAGCGCGCAGATCCAGCACAAGGCCGCCGTCATCGACGAGATCCGCGAGCGCCTCGACGGCTCCGAAGCCGCGGTGCTCACCGAGTACCGCGGGCTCACCGTCGCCGAGATCGCCGCCCTCCGAGCCGCGTTGCGACCGGCGGCCACCGATTACAAGGTGTTCAAGAACACGCTCGCCCGCCGGGCTGCGGCCGCCGCGGGCCTCGAGGATCTCGCCGAGTCCCTCAGCGGCCCCGTCGCCATCGCGTTCGTCCGCAAGGATGGCGGCGACGCGGTCACGGCAGCCAAGGCGCTACGCGACTTCGCCAAGGGCAACCCGAACCTGGTCTTGAAGGGCGGGATCCTCGGACCTCGGCCGCTCACGACCGCCGACGTCGAGGCGCTGGCCGATGTACCGCCCCGCGAGGTGCTGCTCGCCCGCCTCGCCGGCGGCTTCCAGGCGCCGCTCACCAAGGCGGCCGGCTTGTTCCAGGCCTTCACCCGGAACATGGCCTACGGCGTGAAGGCCTACATCGACCAGCGCATCGAGGCCGGCGAGGCCGCTCCCGCCGCGGAGCCGGAGGCCGCATCCGAGCCGGAGCCCGCAGCCCCGGCCGAAGCCGAAGCAACCGAGACCGAAGCAACCGAGACCGAAGCCGCGCCCGCGGCCGAGGCTGAGACGGAAGCCCCGGCCGCCGAGGCGACCGAACCCCAGGAGTCGTAAGCCGGCCGATCCCGCGTAGCGGCGACCGCGGCTTGGCGAATCCGAACGATCACAAGTCCGAGTAAGGAAAAGGAACAGACACCATGGCAACCATGAGCACGACTGAGCTGCTCGACGTCTTCAAGAACATGACGGTGCTCGAGCTGAACGAGTTCCTGAAGGCGTTCGAGGATGAGTTCGGCGTCACGGCGGCGGCCCCCGTCGCGGTGGCGGCTGTCGGCGCAGCCCCCGCGGGCGGCGGTGCGGCCGAGGTCGAGGAGAAGGACGAGTTCGACGTCATCCTCAACGCGGCCGGCGACAAGAAGATCCAAGTCATCAAGGTGGTGCGCGAGCTCACGAGCCTGGGCCTCAAGGAGGCCAAGGACCTCGTGGACGGCGCGCCCAAGCCGGTCCTCGAGAAGGCGTCCAAGGAGGACGCCGAGAAGGCCAAGGCCAAGCTCGAGGAATCAGGCGCCCTCGTCGAGCTCAAATAGTCCGTTTCCTCCCATGCGTCACCGAGCCGTACTCCGTACGGGCCAGTGACGCATGGGGATTTCCGGGCCTGGGTGGTTGTCAGGCGGCGGGTCTCGTCGTATTCTCCGCGCCAACAACGTGCGGTCCGGCCATCCGGCCTGAGGTCGGGGTCTGGATCGCGCGCCCCAGCATTTGGCACCCGGCATGGCTTCTCGCTATGCTGGGCGAAGCCGTGTCTGCCCGCTCGTGCCTTTCGATCTTCCAGGCCTGTTTCCTCGCGCGCTCGGAATCCGAGCGCGCATCTCGGCGTTGATCGCCGCCCCTTCAGCGTGACCCACCCCGGATTGGAGTGACGTTGGTTCGCCTCGCGCGTGAACGTTTGTCGTTCTCGAAGCTTCGGGAGGTCAAAGACCTCCCCAACCTGATCGAAGTCCAGACGGACTCGTTCAATTGGTTCCTCGAAGACGGTGTCGCGGAGGTTCTGCGCGACATCTCGCCGATCGAGGACTTCACCGGCCAGCTCAAGCTCGAGCTGACCGACCACGTGTTCGACCCGCCGAAGCACTCCGAAGACGAGTGCCGCGAGCGCGACATGACATACGCGCGCCCGCTGTTCGTGACCGCTCGGTTCATGAACGCGCAGACCGGTGAGATCAAGGAGCAGACGGTCTTCATGGGCGACTTCCCCATGATGACCGCGCGCGGCACCTTCATCATCAACGGTACGGAGCGCATCGTCGTCAGTCAGCTCGTGCGCTCGCCGGGCGTCTACTTCGGCGTCAACGCCGACAAGACCGCGCCCGAGAAGGAGATCGTCGACGCCAAGATGATCCCGAGCCGCGGCGCGTGGCTCGAGTTCGAGGTCGACAAGAAGGACATCGTTTACGTCCGTATCGACCGCAAGCGCAAGCAGCCGGTCACGATCCTGCTCAAGGCGCTCGGCTTCGGCGAGACCGAAGAGGAACTCCTCGCACTCATCACCGACGAACACGGCCGTCCGTACGAGTCGATGCGGAACACGCTCGACAAGGACAACACCGCCACCGTCGACGAAGCGTTCATCGACATCTACCGCAAGCTGCGCCCGGGCGAGCCGCCCACCCCCGACTCGGCACGCGCGCTCCTCGAGAACCTGTTCTTCAACACGAAGCGTTACGACCAGGCGAAGGTCGGCCGGCACAAGGTGTCGAAGAAGCTCTCGAAGGAGTACCCGGTCCTCGGCCTCGAGCGCTTCGACCTCGAGATCCCCGACGCCAACGTCGAGAACCGCAGCGGCGACTTCACGCTCACCAAGGCCGACATCCTCGCGGCCGTCAGCTACCTCGTGAAGCTGCACGCCCTCGACCCCGGCTTCTACCCCGACGACATCGACCACTTCGGCAACCGCCGGGTGCGCACCGTCGGTGAGCTCATCCAGAACCAGCTCCGCGTCGGCCTCTCCCGCATGGAGCGGGTCGTGCGTGAGCGCATGACGACCCAAGACGTCGAGGCGATCACGCCGCAGACGCTCATCAACATCCGGCCCGTGGTCGCGGCGATCAAGGAGTTCTTCGGCTCCTCGCAGCTTTCGCAGTTCATGGACCAGACGAACCCGCTCGCGGGTCTCACCCACAAGCGCCGGCTCTCG
>JBEVDP010000327.1:0-3131 GCA_040513235.1 Acidimicrobiia bacterium
CTGGGTTTACGACGACGAGAACAAGCTCGCATTGAAGGCGGGACTCACCGACTTCAAGGAGTGGAACCTGCACGCAATCGGGAAGCACTCGCCGTGGGGCGACGAGGACTCCCCGGCGCTGGTGACCGCGGTCGAGACCGCGCTCGAGCGTGAGCTCGCGACGACGATCATGCGCGGCGGCGAGAAGCCCGACATTCGCAAAGTCAAGGAAGGCAAGCTGCTGGTGGAGCAAGGCCAGCTCGGCCATGAGCTGTTCCTGCTGCTCGACGGCGTGTTGTCGGTCGAGGTCGACGGCGTTGCCGTTGCCGAGGTCGGGCCGGGCGCAATCCTCGGCGAGCGGGCGGTGCTGGAAGAAGGACGGCGCACTTCTACGCTGAAGGCGATGACGCCGGTGCGGGTCGCCGTCGCCCGTGCCGATCAGATCGACGAGGACCTCTTGCGGGAACTGAGCGAAGACCACCGGCGCGAGGACGCCTGAGGCGAGGAATCGCGGCGCCGGTACCCGGCGCCGCCCGAGCCGGGGCCCGAGCGGCCCTCTGAGCGGGAGAACATGAGGGTCACGTTTTGGGGGGTGCGGGGATCGACGCCGGTCGCCGGGCCGGATTACATCCGTGTCGGTGGCCATACGTCGTGCATCGCGATCGCGCGCGGTGACGAGTTGCCGTCGTTGGTACTCGACGCGGGCACCGGCTTGCAGCCGCTCGCAAGCGTTTTCGGCGCGTCGCCGTTCCGCGGCACGATCCTGCTGACGCATCTCCACTGGGATCACATGCAAGGGCTGCCGTTCTTCCCGCCCGCCGACCGGGAGGACGCCGAGGTCATGGTGGTGCAACCCGCGCAGGGTGATCCGGTCGCGACGCTCGCCCGTTCGATGTCGCCACCCCACTTCCCGATTCGGCCCGACGGCTTGCGCGGGGCGTGGAAGCACGTCGGCATCGAGCCGGGGTCGCACACGTTCGGCAACTTCGAGATCGTGGCCGGTGAAGTGCAGCACAAAGGCGGCCGCGCGTTTGGCTACCGGATCTCGTGCGACGGGGCGAGCATGGCGTATGTTCCGGACGCGCTCGACGCCAACGACGACGCGATCGTGGCGTTGGCACGCGGCGTCGACGTCCTCGTGCGAGGTGCGCCGTTCCTCGCCGAGGAGTCGGAGCGCGCCAACCTGTACGGCCACGGCACGATCGAGCATGCGATCGAAATCGCACAGGCCGCGGGCGCGCGCCGCCTGATCGTCACCCACCACGGCCCGATGCGCACCGACGACGCCGTCGACGCCATCGCCGACCGACTCGGAATCGAGCCCGCGGTCGAAGGCATGTCCCTCGTCCTGCCTCCACCGTGAGCCGCTGCGCGCCGAGGAAGTAACCGAGCGGTCAGCGACCCGCCATCCCTGCGTGGATGAGCGCGGCATACGCGCACTGATCCACGCAGGTCGCAAATACGGCAGTCAGTCGAGCATGTTCTCGTCGAGGATGAACCCGCGGCCGTTGCAGTGCGGGCACGTCGACGAGAACGCTTCCACCAGCCCCTCCGACACGCGCTTGCGGGTCATCTCCAACAGGCCGAGCTCGGAGATCGGGAACACCTGCGTCCGCGTCTTGTCGCGCGCGAGTGCTTCACGGAACGACTCCTCGACCGACTCGCGGTTGTTCTTCGACTCCATGTCGATGAAGTCGATGACGATGATGCCGCCGATGTCGCGCAACCGTAGCTCCCGCGCGACCACGTCCGCGGCCTCCAAGTTGTTGCGGTAGACGGTTTCCTCGAGGTTCGAAGCGCCGACGTTCTTGCCGGTATTCACATCGATCACGGTGAGGGCCTCGGTGCGTTCGATGATGATCGATCCGCCGGACGGCAACCACACCTTGCGGTCGAGCGCCTTGTGCAGTTGCTCGTGCACGTGGAACTTCTCGAAGAGGGGGAGGTTCTCTTCGCGCTCGTCGTAGTCCTCGACGCGGTCGGCAAGCTCGGGGGCGATCGCCTCGACGTACGACCGCACCTCTTCGTAGAGGGTCGGCGAGTCGATGACGACGCCGCGGTACTCCTTGGTGAACTCCTCGCGGATGAGCCGGATCGCGAGCGGCGGCTCCTTGTAGAGCAGGCTCCCCGGCTTCGCCTTCTTGGCGAGCTCGGAAAGCTGGGCCCACTGCGCGTTCAGGCGGCGCATGTCGCGCTCGAGCTCTTCGTCGGTCGCGCCTTCGGCGGCCGTGCGCACGATGAGGCCGGCGTCGGCGGGGCGCAACCGGTCGAGGATGCGCCGCAGGCGCTTGCGCTCGTCGTCGGGGAGGCGCTTGGAGATGCCGTATGTCTGAGGCTGGTTCGGCACCATCACCACGAAACGACCCGCAAGGCTGACTTCTTGGGTGAGGCGCGCGCCCTTGTGCCCGATCGGGTTCTTGGTGACCTGCACAATGATCGACTGGCCGTTGCGCAGCACGCGCTCGATGCGGGGCCGTTCGCCGCCTTCGATGTCGGACGGGTCGTACACGACATCGCCCCGGTACAGCACACCGTTCTTCGGAGTTCCGATGTCGATGAACGCGGCCTCCATGCCAGGGAGGACGTTCTGCACTCGGCCGAGATAGATGTTGCCGTCGATCGAGGTGGTGTCGTCAGTCGGCAAGGCGACATAGTGCTCGACGAGGTTGCGGCCTTCGAGCACTCCGATGTGCGACATGCCGTCGTCGCGCTGGTGCACGACCATCAGGTAGCGGCCCGCAGGGCGACCTTTGCGGCGGGTGCCGCGCCGGCGCTCGAGGGTCTCCTCGTCCAGTGAGTCGAGGATCGCGGTGCCGTCGACGTCGACATCGGTGACCGCGGCGTGGGCATCGACGTAGGTCGCGGCGCCGCGTGCGGCATCGCGCGCGCGGGGCGGCGCAGCACTCGCCGCACCTCCGTTGCCGTTCGCCGCGCCGCCACGACTACGGCCTCGCCCACCGCGCCGCCGGCGCCGCTTCTTGGGTCCGGTGCCGTCATCGTCGGCGTCGTCTCCCGCGGCCGGGCTCGGGCGGCTGTCCCCGACTGTGGTCGTGGGCGCGGGCCGGGAGTCGCCGACGCGCGGCGCTCCGCCATTGCGGCGGGGCGGCAGTCCGGCTTCCTCACGGGCCTCGTCACCGAGGTCCTCGGCGGTC
>JBEVDP010000328.1:0-12095 GCA_040513235.1 Acidimicrobiia bacterium
CGAGCTGGTCGCCGTCGGCTGCAACCCGCAGTCCGCCTTCGGTGACGCGCGGATCGGTCGCGAGCGCCTCCGCGAGGTGTGCCCGCACATAGCCGATGCCCTCGAGTCCGTCATCCACCGTACGACCTCGACACTTCGCGAAGGTTCGGTGCCGCCGCGTCCGTGGCGGCGCTCTGAGCTTCCGCGGCACCCGCGGTCCGCCCTTCGTGCCAGGTGCACACGCCGAGCTCCTCGACGAGGGTGAGGAACGCGCGTGCGAACGGCGAGCCGTCGACGCGTTCTCGCAACGACTGCCAGTTGATCTGCTCGCGCAAGCTGCGCGCGTATTCGAGCAATGGCGCGTAGTCGAGGTTGTGCTCCGTCAGGGCCAGCAGCTTGGTCGTCATGAGGTCGTCGACGGCGAGCACCGGCATCGCGATGGCGTGGACGTTCAACACTTCTGCCGAAGTAAACGCGTCGTCGACCGGAAGACCCGTCGGCCGGTAGATGAGATCGACGAGCACGCCGCCGTCCCAGGCCTTCACGAGCCAGCCTTCGGGTGGCGTTTCCGTGCGCATCCCGGCGGCCGCGCACGACTCGAGCGCGCGCTCCACGTCGGCCTCGTGGATGAGGAAATCGATGTCGTGCTCGGTCGGCGGTCCGCCGCGGGCCCACGCGGCGATGCCGCCTCCGACGACTTACTACCCAGAACCGTGATTGGTCATGACACTCCGGAAGCCGGAGCGCCATGACCAATCACATGGTTGCTGCCTACGGGATGATGCGGGCCAGCGCGGTCTGGACGCTGAACCCGCTGAGTGCGGAACCGACGGCGACGATCTTGCCGTCGGGTTGGATGACTATGTCGCTGCCGGAGTCGAAACCGCCGAAGTAGTCGATGGTCATGATGCCATCGTCGTCGAACGACTCGTCGAGAATGCCGCTTCCGTCGTACCGCACGACGCCCAGGTTGCGGTCACCTTCGCTCTGACCGACGACAACGATCTTGCCGTCGGCCTGGAGCGCGACGTCCCGGCCGAACTCGGCGCCGAGGAAGCCGCCGGTCCCGAGGTCGAAGTCGGTCGTGACGACGCCGTCACCGCCACCGAAGGTCAGGTCGGGACCGCCGTTGGCCTCGAACCGGGCCGCCGCGAAGTCGGTCCCGGCGGAACCGACGACGACGATCTTGTCGTCCGGTTGCAGGACGACGCCTTCCGCGATCGAACCGAGGCCGAAGTCAGCGAGGGCGATCCCGTCGCCGCCGCCGAACGTCGGATCGAGATCGCCGTCGTCCTCGTAGCGCACGACGCCGAAGTCTTCGTTGGCAACGCCGTCGGACGCGCGTCCGGCGACGACGATGCGCCCGTCGGCCTGCAAGACCACCGCGTGCCCGAAGTCGATCCGACCCTGGACGTTGGTCGTGACGAGGCCGTCACCACCCCCGAAGGTCGGATCAGGATCGCCGTCGGCTTCGTAGCGAGCCACGGCGTAGTCGTTCTCCGCGCCGGTCGCCGCGTGGCCGGCGACGACGATCTTCTCGTCGGGCTGGATGACCACGCCGTAGGCGCGATCAATGCCGCCGAAGAAGTCGGTCGTGACCGTGCCGGCATCGCCGAAGGACGTATCCAGTGCCCCCTCGGGGAGGAAGCGCTGCACGCCGAAGTTCTCACTCGCGCCGCTCCCGATGATGCCGACCACGACAATCTTGTCGTCGGTCTGCACCGCGACGTCGGATGCGCTGTCGAGGAACCCAGTTGCGAGTCCTGTCGTCACGATCCCGTCGCCGGAGAATGACTCATCGAGCGTTCCGTCCGTGTCGTAACGGGCGAGCGAGGTGTCCCCCGCGACGACGATCTTCCCGTCGCGCTGGAGCGTGGCCGAACGTGCGCCGCGCATGCCCGGCGTGGCGACCTTGCCGCCATCGCCGAAGTCGCTGTCGAGTCCGGACTCCGGGGCCAGCGTCACGCAGTCGACGGCAACGTCGGTGATGTCGTGATCGACGATCTCACCACTCCCGTTGCTGATCGTGCACGCCTGCGCAGGGTCGGTGGGCTGCGTCGCGACCGTCACGTCGTACGGGATCCCACTTGCGAACTCCTGTGGGAACACGAACGCGCTGCCGTTCACGTCGATCCGCTGGCCGACGTTGTTGAGGACGAGTCCGGTACCTTCGAGCCCGGAGACAGTGCCGCCGACCGTGAACGACTCCGGCAGCGTGACCGGCCGGTCGTCGTCGGTGATCGTCAGCACGGACGCGTCCTGTGTTCCGAGGCTGGCGCAGCCACCGGGATTCGACAGCGTGAGGTTCACGGTCTTGTCGGGCTCGGGGACGTCGTCCTGGATGATCGGGATCGGAACCACGCGCGCCGCCGTGTCACCGTCGCCCCACTGAATCGTCTGGGTCACCGGCTCATAGTGCGTCCCGGCGATCGCGGTGCCATCACTCGTCGTGAAATCGGCGCTCACGGCACCGACGCTGCCGCCGGTACGAGTGACGACGACCTGCGGCGAACCACCCGCCCACTCCGGCATCGTGTACGCGTCGTCGTCGAATTGCACCGTTCCCGCATCTGGGTTGGGCACGCCGGCGACGCACGGAATCGTCACTACATCGGCCGACGGGATCGGTGCGATCTCCGGCGGGCGGCGCTTCAAGCCCGTCGCCGTGATCTGCGGACTGTTGTCGACGGTCGTGTTGCCAAAGGACGCATCGATGAAGGACTCACCGCCGCGCCGGTTGTACGCGTCGGCAAAGGCATTGATCGCGATCGAGAAGTCCTCGCCGACGGCGATCGCCGACAAGTCCACGTCGACCGTCACGGGATGGTTGAGCACTGCAAGTGCGTCGAGGTCGCCACCGACGCCGCCCAGATCGGTCTCGAACTCCCAGTCGCCGATGTCCCACATGTCTGTCGGTGAGAACATGTACGTCCAACCATCGAAGTCCCACGAGCCCGCGTTGCCGGAGAGTCGCGCACCGGCGGCGGTGTGGAAGAACGCTTGGTCGAGGCTCGTGTACGCGGTGATTTCGAGGAAGATCTCGCTCTCCATGACTCCGGGACAGACGCTGTTGTCGGACGGGCAGGCGTCAGACGGTCGGAGATTGCCCATGAAGTCACCGGCTTCGAGCCGTGCTTCGTTCGCGATGATCTGGAGTGAGGCATCGTCTGTCATCTTGCGGAACGATTGGTACTGCAACATCTCGGCGCGGCTGCCGATCGCCAACGCGTTTGGACTGAAGCCGTCGCCGGGTGCTTCGGTGAACACGCCGTAGTCCGAGCCCGAACGGCTCGAGAAGATGGTTCCCGTCGCGATGCCGTCCCCGTCGTTGTCGAGCGCGAGCGGCCCGAAGTCGAAGAACTCCTGGAGCACGCCGCCGAACTGCGTCCCTTCGGCCACGAGCGCCGGGGGCTCGCCATCGGGTCGAAACTCGTGAAAACGCCAGATCCGGTGCGGCTGCACCGGCTGCCGGACGCGTGCATCGGCCTCGGGAGCCGAGAGCTGCACCATCGTCGTGACGAGCGCGAGACCGAGCGCGAACGCGAGCAGTCGCCGCCGTTTGGTTCTTACATGCATGTGCCACCTCGCATGTCGTTGCCCCGCCGCCCCGGTACGCCGCGCGCACCGAACGCGGTTCGCGGCACTCCCGTCGCGAGAGACAGCGCGTCTAATCTCCGGCCATGACTGACGCATTGATCATCGACGCCGCCCGCTCGCCGCGAGGTAAGGGCAAAGAGACCGGCGCACTCCACAACGTGCACCCGCAACGCATCCTCGCCCAGGTGCTCAACGCGGTACGCGATCGCAACGGCTTCGACACCGCCGATGTCGACGACGTGGTCATGGGCTGCAACGCGGGGAGTGGCGACCACTCGATGGACATCGCGCGCATGTCTGCTCTCGACGCGGGTTGGTCGCTCGAAGCGCCGGGCGTAACGCTCAATCGCTTCTGCGGTTCCGGCCAGCAGGCAGTCAACTTCGGCGCGATGGGCATCCGAGCGGGATTCCAGGATCTCGTCGTCGCGGGCGGTGTCGAATCGATGTCGCGGGGTGCGCCGATGCACGTCGACGGCTTTACGGCCAACAACGCGCACCTGCGCGAGCAGTACGACATGGTGGCGCAGGGAATCTCGGCCGACTTGATCGCCACCATCGAGGGTTTCACGCGCGAGGAGTGCGACGCGCTCGCCGCCGAGAGCCAGGCGCGCGCTGAGGTCGCGATCAAGGAGGGTCGCTTCGACCGCGCGCTCGTGCCGATCCACAACGACGACGGCACGCTCGCGCTCGACCACGAGGAGTTCCCGCGCCCGGGCACGACCGCGGCCGACCTCGCGGGTCTCAAGCCGAGCTTCGCCGGCATGGGCGCCCACGTGCCGAAGGACAAAGAACTCACGATCGACCAGACCGCGCTGCTCGCTTATCCCGAGGTGAGCGAGATCGTGCACGTGCACCATGCAGGCAACTCGTCTGGCGTGGTCGACGGCGCGGCGGCGGTGCTCCTCGCGTCGCCCGAGTACGCAGCCGCGCAAGGCTGGAAGCCAAGGGCACGGGTCGTGATGACTGCGGTCGCCGGTACCGAACCCGTGATCATGCTCACCGCGCCGGGTCCCGCAGCCGAGCTCGCAGTGAAGAAGGCGGGCATGACGTTCGACGACATCGACCTGTTCGAAGTCAACGAGGCGTTCGCCGCCGTGGTGCTCAAGTTCTTCAAGGACACCGGCGTCGACGCGGCGAAGGTGAACGTGAACGGCGGCGCGATGGCGCTCGGTCACCCGATCGGCGCGACCGGCGGCATGCTCGTAGGCACGCTCCTCGACGAACTCGAACGGCGCGACCTGCAGACCGGTCTCGTCGCGATGTGCACCGGCGGCGGCATGGGTACCGCGACGATTATCGAGCGCGTATAGGCGTCGAGCGAGGCACCTGGCTCTCGGTGTTTGGTTCTCGCACTCCGGTTTCCGGAGCGCGATGACCAAACTCATTCAGGCGACGTCCAGGGAGCCTTCGAATGTGGCGTCGTCGTTGACGCGTTCCGTCGCGCTGTCGTCGATGGGCGCAAAGTCGTCGGGGACGGCTAAGTCGGCGAACGCGAGCGGGTCGTTGTCGAGCTGAGGCTGGCTGTCAGCCTCGAACGTCGTGTCGACAGCTGATTGCTCGAACGTGCGCGTCGGCTCCTCGTCATCGACCTGTGCACCGAGCGACGGGTCGACCTGACGAGGGTGCGTGATCGGTCCGGAGTCTTGTTCCGCGTCGGTCGGGTCGAACGGATCGCGGTCGAACAGGCGCTCGTCGACATCGCGCATCCCGTCGCCGTCGGAGTCGGGCTGGAGGGGCGAGGCGGGATCCAGGATGCGGTCGACGTTCGGGATGTCGGGAATGAACGCGGGGATGATCGCGGCGTGCGTGAAGAAGTTGCCGTCGTCGAGCACGCGTACCTCGCCCGCCCGTTCCGACACGTCGATCACGTCGCGGCCGTTCCCCAGGCTGATCGCGACATACGAGCGCGCAGGCCGATCGGGTGATGCCAGAGGATCCGACGAGAAGCCGAACACCAACGCGCCCTTCGTCTTCAGGGCGTCGTCGACGGAGATCGCGGCGCCTTGTTCCTTCAAGTGCCGGTACTGCTTCCACGTACCGTCGGGGATGTCGATACCCGACTGATGTGCTGCCCACTGCACCAGCTCGCCTGAGTCGAGCGCCTGTGGGTCCATGTCGTTCAAGTCGACTTCGGCGCCGAACTTGTACTTCACCCCCTCCCGTAGTTGCGCGACTTCGACGAACCGGTCCAACGGCGTCGGGTTCGGTTGGACCATGTTCTCGTTCATGTCGAAGACTTTCGGGTCTCCCTTTCCGCTGAACCCCTCCACCCAGTCGGCGAAGCCGTCGCCGTCAGTGTCGACGTTGTGCTGTGTGACCCCCATCTGCTTTTCCTTCGCGACGATCAGGTCCTCGGATCGCTTCTCGTTCTCGGCAGGATTCCCGCGTAGATCCTTCACCCGGGGGTGGTCGCCGATCGCCACCTCGAACCCGTCGCTCATGCCGTCGCCGTCGCTGTCGCGCTTCGTCGGGTTCGTGTGGGTCCACATTTCGATCTGGTCGCCGAGGCCGTCGCCGTCGCTGTCGGCGAGCTTCGGGTTCGTCTTGACGCCGAGGTCGTCGACCTCGGACCCGTCCGGGATGCTGTCGCCATCGGTGTCCCATTTGCCGGGCTCGGTGCCGAGCCGGCGCTCTTCGGCGTCGGGCAAGCCGTCTTCGTCGCTGTCGATCGTGCTCGCGCCGCTCTGGTCCTTGCTGGGGTCCGCCATGGATACCTCGTCAGTGTGGAAACGGGTTTCTGATCCATAACGCGTGCCAGTCCGTGCCGCCCACATGGCACACGGGTGCGAACACCGCGAGCGGCGCGTTTTCCCGGAGGGTTCGACCGCCTTACGGCGCCTTTCGGTCGAGGCGCTGCAGGTCCTGATGGATCAACCACCACGACGCGAGCCCGTGCTCGCACCAGGCATCGGGCGCGACGAGGCAATCGTCGGGGCAGCGGCAGACACCATCGGCGATCCATTCCGCGAGCGTGTCCGGGTCGGGCAACGCCCATCCGCTGTTGACCTCGAACCACGCGTAGGTGCGGCGCAACGCTTCTTCCGGACCGGAAGTCGTCACGTCGTGCGTTCACGCAACCGGCGGGCGAGCATCACTGCGAGCGAGTGATACAGGTGGCTCGCGAGTGTCGGGTCCTCTTCGAGCAGATCGGCGACGCTGGCAAGCGGCAGCATGTACGCCTCAGCGTCTTCGTCGGCGACGACACTCGACATCGCCGGCGATGCGTCGAGCAGCGACATCTCGCCGAACGCCTCCCCGACCGCGATGTGTCCGATCGCAGTGCCCGCGACCTCGACTCGCGCCGAGCCGCCAGTGAGGATGTAGATGTCCTCGTTGTAAGCGCCCTCGGCGAGGACCACGTCGTCCTTCGCGTACGACCGCGACTCCGCCCGTGCCAGCAGCCGGATGCGTTCCTCATCGGTGAGATAGCGAATTGCTTCCATCGGCGCGCGAGCTTCTCCTGCCTTGTGGCGCTGCGTCCAATGCCTCCTCGACTGATGACTCCGCATCCGTAATCCGGCATGCCCGCCGACTCCGTAGATCCGGCAAACGCGTCTGAACGAGGGGGAAGTGCCGTGTTCACTTTGCCGGATCTGCGGTCGAGCACCGTGCGGGTCATGGGCCTCGGTTCGCTCGTTGCGTTGTTGCTCGTCGCCTGCGTGCTGGCGCCCAATGCTGTCGGTGCGACCGAGGAAGGCAGCGTGCCGCCGCCTGCCTGCGGACTCGACGTCCTCGTCGTGCTCGATGACGACGCATCGCTCGATGACAGCACCGCACCGCAGGCACTGCGAGCGCTGCAGGCCCTCACGAGCGCCCTGCGCGACACTGCGTCGGAATTGACAGTCTCGGATGTCTCGGACCTCGTAGCACCGCAGTCCGATGCGGTTCGGGCGCCTCTCGTCGTGCACTTCACGGAGCGCGAGCGGGACGAAGTGGCGCCCGAACTCGGCCTCGTCATCGATGTGCGCGCCGGCGCCGCACTTGACCAGGTTGTCGACGAGCCGGGCGCGAGGGTCTACCGCGGTGCCGGAACGTTCGATCTCACGGCCTTCGACGTCTATCGGACCGCGGACTTCGCGCCACTCGAGGACGCCGTTCGCGCCGCGGCATCCGAACCGTGCGTGGTGCCGGCCGCACCGCCCACGACATCAACGACATCAACAACGTCAACGACATCAACGACGTCGACCACCGTCCCCGTCGTGGCCGAAGCCGCACCCTTACCGCCCACGTTGCAATCGGTCGCCGCTCCGCCGATGCCAACACCCGCCGCGGAAGCGACGACCACGACGGTGACGACCGTTGCCGTCGCCGAAACCGCGCCCGCGCCCGCGGGCACGATTCCCCCGGTCGCGCCCGCGCCTCGCGCCGAGGTGCGCGTCGAGCAGTTCGTCAACGGAGACGACGCAGACGTCGCACCCGGCGCGACCCTCTTGGTTGACGATCGCATCACATGGACGTACGCGGTGACCAACTTCGGCAACGTCCAACTCCACGGCATCGTCCTCGTCGACAGCCTCGGCCTGAAGCCGGTGCTCGTCAGTGGCGACAACGGGGACGGTCAGCTGACCCCGACCGAGACATGGACGTTCCGATCCGAGAGCAGAGTCGCGGCCGGGCCGCAGAACAGTGTCGCGACGGTCACCGCGCTCGATCCCTCCGAAAACCCGGCGCGCGACGACGATCCTTCGTACTACTCCGGCGTCCGGCGCGCCGTCATCGGCGACATCGTGTGGAACGACAGCGACGGCAACGCCGCCCCCGGCCCGAACGAGACCGGCATTCCCGGCGCGCATGTGGTGATCACGAACCGTGCGACGGGCGACCGGCAGACGGTGACGACGGACGCGACCGGCGGGTACCACGTCGCGGTCGAGCCCGGCGTCTACGAGGTGTCACTCGACATGCACACGGTCGACGGTGAACTGACCACTGCTGACGAGTTCGAGTTCGCGCTCGACGAGGGTGAGTGGTACCTGGGCGCCGACTTCGGATTCGACGACGAACTCGAAGGTTACGGGTCGCTCCCGCTCACCGGGCGTACGACGGCGACCGCACTCCGACTCGGCGCGGTCGCGTTGGCTGCAGGGGCAGTGCTGCTCGGGGTGAGTCGAACGGCGCGCAAGCGCGCGCGTATTGGTCAGTAGCCGCGCGCGCTCGGTGCCGGATCGGTCGTCCGCTCAGATCGCGTGCGCGGGATATACGTACGTACGTCGGCGGCGGTAGCAGCGGCGATGTCGTAGAGGTGCGGCGCCCGTGAGCCGGCGATGTCGAGCCAGGAGGTGGCCAGGCCCGCACGGCGCTGGAACGGCGATGCCGTGGTGCGTGCACTCTGCACGCGGCGCCGGGGAACGACATGAACACGATGCGAAAGCGCGCCCGCGGCGAACACCGTGATCGCGTCGGTGATCGCGTGTCCGGCGCGCCGGTGTGCAACCGTTCCCCACGCGTAGCCGGCGCCGGCCGCGACAGCCAGCGACAGCACGCCTTCGGGGAAGAACGCGATCGCGGCGGCGACGGCCGGGACACACAGCAGCGCAGACCGGCGGACGATCGCGCGCCGATGCGCAGCCCGAGTCCGCGGCTGGAGCGCGGGCGGATGCCACTCCGGGTCTTGCATCAAGAAGGCGAGGAACGGCCCGACCTCCGCCCTTGGGAACGCGATGACGGTCAGGCGGCTCGCGTGCTCGCCGCCCGGCGCCGCCGCGGAGTGCAACGTCACGTCGACGATGCCGAGCGCCCGGCGCAGCGGATTGTCGGAGATCGACACCTGCTGGACCCGGCGGCGCGGAAGCGACAGGTGCTGCTTGTCGAGCGCGCCGTAGTCGACGCGCAGGTCACCGTCGCTCACGGAGACCGTCAGTCCCGCGTACTGCAGCACCGTGGTGAACACCGACAGTCCGGTCATCAGTGCGACGAGCGCGACCGCACCGAACGCGATGCCGGCCAGTGCGAGTGGCGCCACCGTTGACGACAGCAGCGCGACAGGTGCGAAGCAGGCAACGACGCCTGCCGCGGCGCACGCGCTGAAGACCGGCAATGTCGCGGTGGCGCCGGCGAGCGCGAGGCGCGCGGCAGGGACTGCAAGAATTGGTGTGGCTTCGGGCGCGGGACGCGCCCACGGTGGCGAGTCTGCGTCTTCGGCCCGCGGCATACGCCCAACGTTCTCGCCGGGCGCGCGTCGTGACAGGACCAGCGAGCGAATCGACGCGGCCGTGGCCTGGTCGAGCAGACGCAGCTGCACTCGACCCGCGGCCGAGCCTGCCGTTTCGATCCGCAACTCGGAGAGGCCGAGCACCTGCGCGAGCAGGCCACGGTGGATGTCGACCTGCTGCACGCGGTTGTACGGGACGATCTGCTCGCGGCGCGTGATGATCCCCTCCCTGATGACGAGATCGTCGGGCCGCAGCTCGTAGGTGCGGAAGTACCACTGCGCGATCTGGCGCAGGCCGAAGAGCGCGAGGAACAGCTCGAGGCCGACGCCGCCGCCGGGGGTCGCGACAGCCATGAGCGCGGCGAACCCGACGCTACCGAGGCCGAGGATTGCGGTGGCTGGATGCGTGCGTTTCGCCTCGCGCGGGAGTGGCTCAAACTGCATCGTCGATACCGGCGCGTGCGAGCAGGACCTCGCGCAGGCCTGCGGCGTGCTCGGCGGGGATGCCCGGGAGTCTCGCATCCGTCGTGGCCGCCGCGGTACGCAACACGAGCGTCGACAGGTCAAGCATGCGTTCGATCGGCCCGCGTTCCACGTCGATTTGCTGGATGCGCCGGTACGGGACGAGCGATTCGCGCACCACGACCAAGCCGTGGCGCAACTCGAGCGCGTCGTCGAGCGCGCGCCAACGCCACCGCCGCCACAGCGCGCCCGCCGACAGGACGCCGATCGCGGCGAACACCACCCCCGCGGTGGCGCTGAGGGCCGTCAGCCACGCGGGTCCGCCGAGGACGGCGCACACGATGGCGCCCGCGGCGCCGGCCGCCAACCCGACGAGCGCGCTGTTGAGTGCCCACAGGATCCGCACGCGCGGATCGAGGCTGTGCTCGCGTCCGTCGAGGACCACCGCCGTCGCATCCATCCCGTCAGGCTAGGTGCGGATGAACTGATCGGCGGCGCTGTCCCCGACGAGCCAGCTGCGGGGATGCTTGTGTCCTCTGCGGCTCCGACCGATAGCACCGGCGTCCTAGCCTGACGAGCATGAAGTGCTCATGCTGTGGTGAGGAACGCGACCCGGCAATGGTCGCTTCGCTGCTTTGCCACGACGACATCCATGTCTGTCGTGTCTGTGCCGGTTGGCTGGTCCGGCGGGCGGGCGGCGTCGACGTGACACCGACGCTCCCGGTCTCCGACATGGACGCGGCGACCGCGTTTTACGAGGCCGCCGGGTTCGAGGTGCGCCGCTACGACGACGGGTTCGCGTTCGTCTCCCTGGATGACCAGAGCGTGTTCGACCTCACCTTGATCGCAACGACGACACCGGCCACCAACGGGGCGGGCTGCTACATCATCACCGACGACGTGGACCCGTGGCACGAACGGCTCCGGGCGGCAGCGTTACCCGTGACGCCCATCGAGGACATGCCGTGGGGAATGCATGAGTTCACGCTCACCGACCCGAGCGGCAATCACATCAGGATCGGGTGCAACACGGCCGCGTAGGCCCGCGTCGCTCGTCAGTGCGCGGTGGCAGCGGCGGCGTCGGGCCTGATGTGCGCGAACATGCTGCGGCCGTTCCAGCTCGGAAAGGCCCGCACGAGCCATGAGGGACCGTGCAGGTCGATCCGAGAGTCGCGCGTTGCCTCCGCCCAGGACATCTGCCCGGCATGCCACTTCACGAACGCTTCGGCGTCGGCGGTGATGTAGAGGTCTTCGTCCAAACCGGGATACGTCTTACAGATCTCGGCCTCGCGATGTTCGAGCAGCAGCCAGTACCGCTCGTGGGGCCGGAAGCCCGTGAAGTCCAATCGGATGACCACGCGCTGGTCCGGGAGTCGGTCACGACGGAGCGCGTTGCACATCGACCACAGCGCAACGAACGGATCGAGGTTCTCGGGGGCGATCTCGAGCCAACGAGCTCCCCACTCGCCGAGGGTCTCGCAGACCTGGAACAGATCGTGGCCCGAGTCCGTGAGCTGGTAACGGTGACCGCGCGCCTGAGCCTTCGGTGACGACTCGACAATGCCGCAGCGTTCGAGGTACTTGAGCCGCTGCGCGAGCAGGGTGCGGGAGAGTCCGGGCGCACCCTCGAGGATCTCGCCGAAGGTCTCACAACCCAGATACAGGTTGCGGATGATCAACGGCGTCCAACGCTCCGCGAAGATTTCCGCGCCACGGGCGATCGGGCAGTACTGGCCGTAGGTCCTCATGAGCGCAGTGTCCCGCGCGACCGGACTGGCGTGAAGTGCAGATTCGGTACTTCGAAGTCCAGATCGCTGACTTCTTCTCGGTGCACCTCGGTGTTGCGATGAGCCCATCCACCAGAGGAGGGACGATGTCAGCACAAACCGCGATGCAGATTCCC
>JBEVDP010000329.1:0-3668 GCA_040513235.1 Acidimicrobiia bacterium
GACCTGGAACTCCGACGGCGTCGTCCGACCCATCGCTTCGCGGAAGTCGACCGTCGCCTGCTGGTGTTCGTCGAACCGCGTGCGGAACCCGGGGTCGAGGTAGTCCCGATAGACCTCGGCCGGCGGACCGGCATGGCCGTCGGCGGAGATCACGACGTATCTGGTCATGGATCGGCTCCCTGAAGTACTTTACGAATCGCACGCGAGAATACCCGCCGGAGGCCGGGCCCGACCAGACCTCCGCCCTCAGGAGGTGTCGGTGATCCGGTTCTCTGTCCTCTATCCGGCGACCGAAGGCGCGACCTTCGACCACGACTACTACCGGAACTCTCACGTGCCGCTCGCGGTGAAGACCTGGAAGCCGACCTCGACCGAGATCGACAAGCAGATCGACGGTCCCTACGTGGCAGTCGTCCACTTCGTGTTCGAGTCGATGGAGGTCATGCAGGCGGCACTCGGGTCGGAAGGCACCGCGGCCATTGGCGCCGACGTCGCGAACTACACGACGATCACGCCTGTGCGGCAGATCAGTGAGATCGTCGCGGCGTGGCCGGCATAGGGGGACTGCATGGATCTCGGGTTGGCCGGCGCGGCAGTGGTCGTCCAGGGCGGCACACAAGGGATGGGTCGCGCCGCCGCGCGCTGCTTCGCGCAAGACGGCGCGCGCGTCGCCGTGCTCGCCCGACGCCAGGAGTTGCTCGACGAGACGGTCGCCGAACTGCTCGCGGCGGGCGCACCCGAAGCGTTCCCATTGCAAGCCGACGTGACCGATCGCGACCAGGTCGAGCAGGCGTTTGCGCTCGTCGACGAGCGTTGGGGCGAGTTGAACGTGCTCGTCAACGCAACCGGTTCGGGCGGCATGGGCTCGTTCGAGAGCCTGACCGACGAGGCCTGGATCGAAGCGATCAACCTGAACGCGATGGGCATGATCCGCTGCGTACGCGCCGCGATCCCGTTGCTGCGTCGCGCCGAGTGGGCCCGCATCGTGAACGTCTCCGCGCACTCCACGAAGCGCCAGAGCGCGCACCTCCCTGCGTACACCGCAGCCAAGGCCGTCGTCACCAGCGTCACGAAGAACCTGTCGCTGTCACTTGCGCCCGACGAGATCCTCGTGAACACGGTGTCGCCGGGCAGCTTCGCGACCGAGACGCTGAAGATGTGGGCGGGGTCCGTCGGCATCGACACCGACGACCTCTACGCCATCATGGGCGGCATCAAGGAACACTTCGACCACCCCGCTCATCTCCCGCGGGCGGGCGACCCCGCCGAGATCGGGGCGGTCATCGCGTTCGTCGGGTCGCGCCGCAACACCTACATGACCGGTGCCAACATCAACGTGGACGGCGGCTCCGACTTCTGCTGAAGTGACGCGAGCCGGGCCGCGGGCGGGCCGAACGAGTTTCGATATATCGTCTGGCGCGATCCACGATCCCGGGGGATTCGGATGCTTCGGAGCACGCGCGCTGCGCTCGTCCTGCTGACGGTCGGCTGCCTGTTCGGCGCCGCCTGCACCAGTGAGACATCCGACGACGATTCGGAGAGCGTCGACGCCGACGATGACTCCGACACCTCGGCTCCCGCTGAGGATGATGACGGTCCGCCCGCGGCCGATGCCGAAGGAATCACCGACGACACGATCAAGATCTCGCTGATCGCCTCCGACCTCGCGCAGCTCAGCGAGCAGAACCTCGCGCCCGAGATCGGCGACGCGCAGAAGACGCTGGAAGCGGTCGTCGCCGACATCAACGCCAATGGCGGAGTTGCCGGTCGCCAGATCGAGTTGGTACCGCACGTGATCTCCGGCACCGACGCGGTGCTGAATCCCGACGTCGGTCGCCAAGCGTGTGTGCAAGCGACCGAAGACGACAAACCCTTCGCAGTGATCATCACCGCCGCGATCACGGCCGAGACCATCGAGTGCGCGGCAGTCGATCACGACAACGTCATCACGATGACGATGGACAGCTGGCCCGACTCGTACTACGCGGAGTCGGGGGGTCGGCTCTTCTCCGCCGCGACGCACACGTCGGTCGGCCGCCAACGCGAGTACCGCGCGTGGCCGCAGATTCTCGACGATGCTGGCGCGCTCGAGGGCAAGACGGTCGGCATCATCCGCATGGACACACCCGAACAGGAGGAGGCCGTCGAAGAGGGCCTGAAACCCGGACTCGCCGATCTCGGTGTCGAGATCGCAGCCGAGTCGGCCTTGCCGTGCCCGGAGGGCACACAGACCTGCGAACAGCACGACGTCGCGATCCAACGAATGCGCGATGCGGGCGTCGACTTCGTGTTCTTGACCGCGCAGACACTCGTGGGTTCGGCGACCGTGGAAGCCGCGGCCAACCTCGGGTTCGATCCGGAGTGGGCGACGATCGGAAACAACGTGACCGACACCGTCTCTCGCTTCTACGTCAACGCCAAGGACAACTACAACGGCGCGTGGGGCATCGACACGGTGTTTCCCGAGCCGACCGCGGAAGCGGACACTTGCAACGAGATCGCGGTCGCCGGCGGCGCCGAGGCGTTTCCGTCGGGGAGCGATGGCTACGGCTACACCGGCGTGACCTGCATGCAACTCCAGATGCTCGTCGCCGCGATCGAGGCCGTCGAGGGCACGATCACGCAGGCGGCGGTGATCGAAGCACTCGAGGCGATGAGCGAGGTCCCCATGGCCGCGGGTCCCACAGGATCGTTCGGGCCCGACAAGCACGACGCGGGCGACTGGGTGTTCCTCTCGCGGTACGACGCGGCCGCCGAGGAGTTCGTGCCCGTCGACAACGCAACGCCGATTCCGGTCAACTGAGCCGCATGGGCGACGGCGACGCCGAACCCGCTGCGGAACCATCCGCCCTCGCGGCGGCGGTAATCGACGAGGAGACCCGGCGCACCGAAGCGCGCACGCTCGAAATGCCGGTCATTGCCGACGACGAGCTGCCCGGCGTCAACGCGGAGGCAATGTCGCTCCGCGAGGCCGTGCGCCAAGGCGGCTCGCGCACCCTGACGATCATCGGCATCCTCGGCGCGATCGAGGTCTTCGACAACGCCGTGTTCAACGTGCTCGCTCCCGACATCCAGGACGCGATCGGTGTCTCCGACACGGTGCTCGGCGCGATCGGCGGCGCGACCGGCGTTCTGTTCGTCCTCGGCGCGATTCCGATGTCGTCGCTCTCCGATCGGCTGCCCCGCAAGAACCTCCTCGCGGTGTCGATGTCGCTCTGGTCGGTGATTCTCGTGCTCACCGGCCTGGCCCAGAACGCGTTCCAGATGTTCCTCGCGCGCATGGGCGCGGGTCTCGGCCAGTCGACGTCGCTCCCCGTCAACGGCCCGCTCCTCACCGACACATACCCGATCCAGGCCCGAGCCAAGGTGTTCGCGGTTCTCGGAACGTCGCAGGCGATCGGCTCGATGATCGCACCGTTCTTTGCGGGAGCGGTCGCCGCTATCGCCGGCGAGGACGACGGATGGCGCGTGGCGTTCGCGCTCATCGGCCTTCTCGCGTTGCCGATCGCGCTTTCAGCGTTGACGATCCGCGAACCGCGACGTGGCCGCCACGAGATGCAGTCGGTCCTCGGTGAGGAACTCCCCGAGGAAGCGGACGCGCTCCCGATCTCACTGTCGGTCGCGTTCGAGCGGCTGCGCCAGATCCGCAGCTTCTACTACTTCCTCGT
>JBEVDP010000330.1:0-3953 GCA_040513235.1 Acidimicrobiia bacterium
GCCACCGGCGTCGGCAATACCGGCGCCGCGCACCCGGTGCTGCTGCTCGCGTCCGCGCTCGAACGCGCCCGGCCCGGCCAGACGATCGCGCTCGTCGTGCTCGCCGACGGCGCCGATGCGCTCATCCTGCGCACAACCGCCGCGCTCGCGACCAGCAGCCCGACCGTCGCCGCCCAGGTCGACGGGGGCGCGCCGATCGCGTACGGCAAGTACCTCGCGTGGCGCGGTCTCCTGCCGGTCGAGCCGCCGCGCCGGCCCGAGCCCGCGCGCCCGTCGGCCTCGGCCGCCGGCCGCGCGATCGACTGGAAGTTCGGATTCGTCGGTTCGGAGAGTGACGACGGGACAGTGCACCTGCCGCCGTCGCCGCAGGATGCGGAGTCGCGCCCGATGGCCGATGCGATCGGGACGATCGTCACGTTCACGATCGACCGGCTCTCGTACTCGCCGAGCCCGCCGATCGTGTTTGCCGTCGTCGACTTCGACGGCGGTGGGCGGCTGCCTATCGAGCTCACCGATGTCGATCCCGGTGAGGTCGCGATCGGCGGCCGCATCGAGCTGACGTTCCGGCGGTTGTTCACCGCCGACGGGATCGCCAACTACTTCTGGAAGGGCCGCTTGGTCCGGGAAGGCGCCTGACATGGGTTCGCACGGCATCAAGGACCGCGTCGCGATCGTCGGTATGGGTTGCACGCGCTTTGCGGAGCACTGGGACAAGGGTGCCGACGAGCTGCTCATCGATGCCGCCAACGACACCTACAAGTCGGCGGGCGTGGTGCAAGACGACGTCGACGCGTTCTGGCTCGGCACTGCGATGTCGGGATCGAGCGGCATGATGCTGGCGAAGCCTCTCGGCCTCGAGAACAAGCCGGTCACCCGCGTCGAGAACTACTGCGCGACCGGTTCCGAAGCATTGCGCCAGGCCGCGTACGCGGTCGCGAGCGGCGCGTACGACACCGCGATGGCGATCGGCGTCGAGAAGGTGAAGGACTCCGGCTATCAGGGACTGAACGCGTTCCCTATCCCGACCGACGGTACGAACCGGACGCTTACCGCCGCCGCGATGTACTCGATGGTCGCACCCGCGTACGGGAAGAAGTACGGCGTCTCCGATGACGACATGAAGACGGTGCTCGCGCGCATCGCGTCGAAGAACCATTACAACGGCGCGCGCAACTCGCGCGCGCAATTCCGGCGCGAGATGTCGGTCGAGCAGCTGTGCGCGATGCCGCCGGTCGCGGGCCAGCTTTCGGTGTTCGACTGCGCAGGCGTCGCCGACGGCGCCGCGGCCGCGATCGTCGTACGGGCCGAGGACGCGTCCCGCTACACCGACAAGCCGCTGTTCATCAAAGCGCTCTCGTTCGTCGCAGGCAATGGCGAAGGTCTGACCGATCCGAGCTACGACTACACCACGTTCCCGGAGATCGTGGCGTGTGCGCGGGACGCATACGCGCAGGCCGGCGTGAACGACCCGCGCCACGAGCTTGCGATGGCCGAAGTGCACGACTGCTTCACGCCGACCGAACTGGTGCTGATGGAAGACCTCGGCTTCTGCGAGCGGGGTACTGCGTGGCAAGAGGTCATGGCCGGTGCGTTCGAGCTCGATGGCGACCTGCCGGTCAACACCGACGGCGGGCTGAAGAGCTTCGGCCACCCCGTCGGAGCATCGGGCCTGCGGATGATGTTCGAAGCGTGGCTCCAGCTTCGCGGGGAAGCGCCGGAAGAACGGACGATCTCGACGACCGCCACCCGCGATCTCGCGCTGACCCACAACCTTGGCGGTTACCCGGGGGAAATGGTGTCGTTCATCTCGATTCTCGGTACCGCAACGAGCTGAGGAGCAGGTCAGCACGATGCGTCACTCAGCCGTACGGAGTACGGCTGAGTGACGCATGGGCACCACCTGCGGTTATGCCGGTGGGTGGCCGACGATGCGTTCGTAGTTCACCGGGTCGGTGGCGCCTTCGGTGCACAGGAGCAACACCGTTGCGGCTTGCGTGAAGCCGATGGCTTCGCGGTCAGGACTCGCGGCGACGGCCAACGCGCCGGCCAAGGCGGCGGAGCCGGTTTCGCCCGCCACGATTCCTTCCACGGCCAGCATGCGCATCGCATCTTCGGCGCGCGCGTCGCCCACCGCGGTCATCCAGTCGATGCCGCGCGAAGTGACGGGCCACGCGATCGGCGACGCGTTGCCGCAGTTGAGGCCGACCATGATCGAACGGTGCGGCGGCGGCACGTACGTCAGCTCACCCGCGAGGCACGACTGCAAGAGACAGTCGGCGTCGTCGGGCTCCACCGACACGATTGTCGTTGGCCGAGTCGCTTCCTGTCGCCGGTAGTACGCGCACGTCGCCGCGGCCAACGCGCCGACACCAACGGGCGCCATCACGACGTCGGGTGCGGACACGCCCGCGTCTTCGATCTCGAGGAAGATCGTCGAATAGCCCTCGATCACATGCTTGGGCGGCTCGGTGTATCCCTCCCACGACGTGTCGGAGATCACGAGGCAACGCGCGCTGGCTTCCTTCGCCGACCGGGAAACCGCGTCGTCGTAGGCGCCGTCGACGATCTCGACCGTCGCGCCTTCGCTTTCGATCCCCGCGATCCGGGCCGCGACCATGTCGGACGGCACGAAGACTCGCGCTTCGAACCCCAGCAGTCGCGCCATTGCGGCGACGGCGCGACCGTGGTTGCCGTCCGTCGCAGCCGCCAACGTCAACGGCCGCAACGGCTCCACCGCGGCGCGGAGCTCGTCGAGCGTCGACCACTGCGGTTCGGAACCAAGGCGCTCGACGACGGCGCGGTACGTCGCCCAGGATGCGCCGAGCATCTTGAACGCGGGCAACCCGAAGCGGTTCGATTCGACCTTCACGAGCACCCTGCCCACGCCGAGCGACGTCGCGACACCAGGCGCGTCGACCACCCCGGTCACCGCATAGCCGGGCAGCCGTCGGTGCAGTTCCATCGGCGCACGCGTCGCTTCCATTGGAACCGGTCCCGGTTGGGCGAGCGGATTCCGAACGACCTGCTCCATCAGGCCGCGAACGCGTCGATCATGGCGCGCACATCGTCGCCGAGCGGATAAAGGATCGGGCACGTGCAGCCGCGGGCGACGTACTCGTCGACCTTGGCCCGGCACTCCTCCGCGGTCCCCGACGCGGTGATCATCTGCACGATCTCGTCGGGCACCAGCTTCGACGCCGCCACCACCTGATCGTGCGTCGCCGGCCACGTGAGCACCTGGCCGATCTCGTCGAGCAACGTCTCCGGAACGCCCGACGCCTTCATGATGTGCGGTTGCTGCCCGAGGTACTGCGTGACGAGCAAGCGCGCATTGTCGAGCGCGCGGTCGCGGTCGTCGTCGAGCGAACACACGACGAGCTGCGGCCGGTCGATGTCGTCGACGGTGCGCCCTGCGCGCGCCGCGCCCGCCGCCAGGTGTTCCATCGCCTTGTCGTTGTACGCGGGGGAGACGAGATAGTTGAGCACCACCCCGTCGGCGATCTCGCCAGTGAGCTCCATCATCTGCATCCCGGTCGCGCCGATGTAGATCGGCACATCCTTCGGCCGGCGTTCCTGGTGCACGTAGTCGAGCTCGACGCCGTCGAGGTGTACGAACTCACCGTCGTAGGTGACCGTCTCGTCGTTGAGGAGCGCGCGCACCACCTCGACGGTCTCGCGCATCGCTTTCAGCGGCCGCTTCCGATCGATGCCGACCTTCGCGGCCAAAGGATCCCACCACGCGCCGATCCCGAGGATCACCCGGCCCGGCGCGAGGTCGTCGAGCGTCGCGAACGTCGACGCGAGCAGCGCGGGATTCCGCGTCCAGTTGTTCACGACACCCGAGCCGACGGTGATGTGGTCCGTGACCGCGAGAAACGACGCCATCGGCACCGTCGCTTCGCGTACGAGCCTGCTCTCCGCCTGCCACACCGCGTCGAAGCCCTTGGCTTCCG
>JBEVDP010000331.1:0-4242 GCA_040513235.1 Acidimicrobiia bacterium
CCGCCGCCAACTTCGCTCCCCCGTTCGATCAGGACGACCCCGAACTCCTTGTCGCCTTCGAGACAGTGCCGCATCATCACGCGGTAACGAGGTTCGAAGACATGCAACGGCAACAACGCATGGGGGAACAACACCGAGCCGAGCGGAAACATCGCCGCGGAAATCACGTCAGTTCCAACCCGCGCGTACACGCGTGAGCTTGCGTTGGAGCACGGCTCGGTCGCCGGCGGGCACGCCGGGGATCGAGAGGTGCAGCTCGTACAGCCATTCCTGCGCGCGTGGGTCGCGCCCGAGCGGGCCCTGCTCGAGGTTGGCCAGCATGCGCGCGAGGATCGCACGTGGAGGGGTGGGCGCGAGATCGCGGGGATGCAACACCCGTTCGCCACGGAACAGCGCGTCGAACCGGGCGCGGCACCCATCGACGTCAAGGAGTGCGCCGCCGGCGAAGGGATCGCACCAGATGTCCTCGGCGCCTGCAGCCTGCACCAAGAAATGGCCCGGCATCCCGACACCGTGCACGACGACGCCGAGCCGGCGCGCGACCTCGATGACGACAACCGACAACGAAATCGGGATCCCGCGTCGGCGTTCGAGCACCGCGTCGAGGAACGAGTTGCGAGGATCGGCATAGTCGACGGTGGCACCGGCGAAGCCGCGGCGCACGAACAGCTCTTCGCGCACCGCGTCGAAGGACGGTGCCGAGCACTCGGCCGCGAGCTCATCGAGTCGCGCGCACCACGCGTCGACGTCGAGGCCGGGCTGGGCGCGTGCGGCGATGCACAGCGCCGCTTCGTCGAGGCGCACGTCGGGCCCCGGCGCGCGCACGAGCTCGCGAAAGCGGTCGGCCGCGTCCATGAAGATCGACCGTACCCGGCCGGTAGACTTTGCAGCCGATGTCGAGTGAGAACGCGAGCATGCACGAGACTGTCCGGGCCCGCCTGGCCGAGCATCAACAACGCATGACCGCGGGGCGCGAGCAGGTCGTCGACGTGCTCGCCGCGACCGACCGCCCGCTCACGATCCCCGAGATCCTTGCCGCGCGGCGAGGCCTCGCACAGAGCTCCGTGTACCGCACCCTCGTCGTGCTCGAACAGGCCGGAGTCGTGCACCGCGTCGTCACTCACGACGAATTCGCCCGCTACGAGCTCGCCGAAGACCTCACCGGCCATCACCACCATCTCGTCTGCTCGAACTGCGGGCGGGTGGAAGACCTCCCGGCGTCCGACAGCATCGAACGCTCCGTCGCCGCAGCCGTCGCCCAGGCGGCGCGGAGGGTCGGGTTCCGCACCGAGCACCACCGGCTCGACCTCGTCGGGACGTGTGCGGATTGCACCTGAGAATTTGCAACACTGTCCGATGCCGCGAACCGGATTCACCCGCGTTGCGCTCGCACTGATCGTCGGTGCCACACTCGCCGCCTGCGGCGGCGACGACGACGATGCCGCCTCGGGTGACGAGATCGAAGGCGTCGAGACCTACGACGGGCTGACGAACGGGCACACGACCGATCCCGTCGACTACCCGCAGTCACCGCCGGTCGGCGGTGATCACGACCCGGTCTGGCAGAACTGCGGCGTGTATCGCGACCCGGTGCGCAACGAGAACGCGGTCCACTCGCTCGAACATGGCGCGGTGTGGATCTCTTACGCCGAAGACCTGCCCGAAGCCGACATCGCCGCGCTCGAAACGCTGGCGGCGGGCCAGAGCCACATCCTCGTCGCGCCCTATCCGGGCCTGTCGTCGCCGATCGTCCTCACCGCGTGGGGCCGGCAACTCCCGGTCGACGCGGCCGACGACCCGCGCATCGAGCAATTTGTCGAGGCGTTCCAGGAAGGCTCGCAGGCGCCGGAGCAAGGTGGGCCGTGCGACGGCGCGCTCGGCGAACCGATCGACGTGTAGCGCGTCAGCGCTCGGTCGACGCGGCTTCGGCGATCTTGCGCGTGATGTACGACGAAAAGAAGCCCGAGTACCGCTCCTGGAGTTCGGGTCGCTTCCAGTCGCCGCCGGTGATGAGTCCGCGGCAGCTCACCGTGCCGCACGCGCATACGAACTCGTCGTAGTCGTTCGTATCGCTCATCGCGTAGTCGAAGCACAGCTCTTCGCCGGCTTCGATGTCGCGGATCGCGACCATGAGACACGAGCCGATCACACCGCAGTTTGGTTCGCAGGAGTGGTTCACATAGTCGGCGGGCGCGAACGGCGGCAGGCTGACAAGGTACAAGCGGTCGTCGATCTGCAACGAGTGTGTGCGCAGTTCTTCGCTGAGCTGGTCGAACTCCTGGCGTTCGACGACGTGACCGCCGAACCCGGCGACGGTGCTGCCCGCCGTGATCGGCTCCAGGGCGAAGATGCCCAGCCCCTTCGGCCCCGCCGACGCGAGCCGGGCGTTCTCGTGGAGCCAGGACTGTTGCACGACACCTCGCTTTCTTCACCCTTCGATCCGGGCGAACAGGATCGGGAACACTACACCCGGTGAAGAACGAAACCGTGTACGAACTCGTCGGTGGTCAGCCGTTCTTCGACGCGCTCGTCGCCGCGTTTTACGCACGCGTCGAGCACGATCCCGTGCTCCGTCCGCTCTACCCCGACGACCTCGTTCCCGGACAGCGCGCGCTCGCGTTGTTTCTCGGGCAGTACTGGGGCGGCCCGCCCGCATACAGCGCCGAGAAGGGCCATCCCCGGCTGCGCATGCGTCACTTCCCGTTCGTGATCGGACCCTCCGAGCGGGACGCGTGGCTCGCCGCGATGCTCGCCGCCGTCGACGAGATGGCGCCACCCGCGAACGTCGAAACCGCCTTCCGGGAGTATTTCGAAATGGCAGCGACGGCGATGATCAACACGCAGTCGTGAGCGAGGACACGTCGGCGCGACAATGGACGCCTGAGCGAGCGTCAAGCTCGCCGGGTACCCCGGCGAGTAGCGAGCGGGGCCCAGCGGCCCGGCGGCGAAGCCGCCAAGAGCGGAGAATATGAGCAAGCGGCAGCAGAAGGAGAAGCTCGCCCGGCGCCGGCTGGCGTCAGGGACTCGGGGCTCGACGGCCCCGGCGCGCACGAAGCTGCGCGCGGGCCGGCTGTCGCCGACGCGCGCGGTGCCGCCCGACATCCCGCGGCCGCCATACGCGCCGGATGCGCCGGCCCTCATGCCCGCGGTCCCGCCGGACGAGTTCGTGGAGCGCATGCGCGCCGCGGGACGAGCCGCACGCGACGTCTTGCGCGAAGTCGGCGCCGCGGTGCGGGCCGGCGTCACCACCGATGAACTCGATCGCGTGTGCCACGAAGCGTGCATCGCGCGCGGCGGCTACCCGAGCCCGCTGCACTACAAGGGCTTCCCGAAGTCGCTCTGCACGTCCGTGAACGAGATCATCTGCCACGGCATCCCCGACGATCGCGTTCTCCTTGACGGCGACATCGTCAACTGTGACGTGACGATCTTCCTCGGCGGAGTCCACGGTGACACCAACGCGACGTTCCTCGTGGGCGACGTCGACGAGGCCGGCCGCACGCTCGTGCGCGTCACCGAGGAATCGATGTTGAAGGGCATCGCCGCGGTCCATGCCGGCGCGCGCGTCAACGACATCGGCCGCGCGATCCAGACGCACGCAGAAGCGCAGGGCTTCGGCGTCGTGCGCGACTTCGTCGGGCACGGCATCGGAGAGACGTTCCACACCACCCCGTCGATCCCGCACTACTTCCACGAAGGCGCGGATCAATTGCTCGTGGCAGGAATGACGTTCACGATCGAGCCGATGATCACGGAAGGGTCATGGGAGGTGGGCAAGATCTGGTCGGATCGCTGGACCGCGCCCACCCGCGATCTCTCCCGTTCCGCGCAGTTCGAGCACACGATCCTCGTCACGCCCACCGGCGCCGAGGTCCTCACCGCCTGATCGCCAAATTGAGTCGTGTGACCGCCTCGCTACACTGAGAATCACTCTCAGCATGGTGGCCGTGCCGGAATCCCGAGCGGAGGTAGTCGTCGAAGCCGACGACGTCGCGTTTGCGTACGGAGCCACGCCCGTGCTCGAAGCCGTCTCGTTCCGCGTGTATGCGGGCGAGTTTGCTGCGCTCGTCGGACCGAACGGAAGCGGGAAGTCGACGCTGTTGCGTCTGCTCCTCGGACGGCTGCGCCCCGAGTCGGGCGAGGTGCGACTGTTCGGCGAAGACCCGCGGGTCCTCGGGGACCGCGAACGGATCGGCTACGTGCCCCAACGGCCGTATCTCCCGGACGACCTCCCGGCGACCG
>JBEVDP010000332.1:0-9991 GCA_040513235.1 Acidimicrobiia bacterium
TTCGGGAGTTTTCCCATGACAGTTACTTTGATAAGGCCGCGGCGGCGGCGAATTCGGCGAGCATCTGGTCGAGCATTTCCTCGTCGGTGACGGCGTAGGGGCTCGTCGGCAGGGTGATCGGCGGCATTGGAGCGGCTCCTGTTCAAATCATTAGAACAAGATTGTATTGAATCAGATGGCACGCTAATGTCAAGCCCATGAGTTCGCGCGCCAAGGCCCCGCCGAAGCGGACGGCCCCAAAGCGGAGATACGACACGACCCGCCGCGACCGGCAAGCGGCGGCGACGCGTCAAGAAGTGCTCGAAGCCGCCGTGGAGTTGTTCCGCGACTCGGGTTGGGCGGGCACGACCCTCGCGGCGATCGCCGAGCGTGCCGGTGTCGCGATCGAGACGATCTACAACGGCTTCGGCTCCAAGAAGGGCCTGCTGCGCGCCGCCTGCGACGTCGCCGTCGTCGGCGACACGCAGGAGGTCCCCCTCGCTGAACGGCCCGAGTACCAACGCATGGGTGAGGGCTCGCTCGAAGCGCGCCTGCACGCCGCCATCACCCTCAACACCGACGTCCTGGAGCGGTCGGCACTCCTGTGGCGCGCCGTCGTCGAAGCTGCAGTCGCCGACAGTGAGGCGGCCGAGTGGCGGGACGAGTTCGAAGCCGGTCGGTACGTGGACACGCGGCGCGGGTTGACGCTCGTGTTCGGCGCGCCACCGGATCCGGCGACGGCCGATCTCTTGTGGGCCGTGCTCGGACCCGAGGTGTACCTCAAGCTCGTCCATGAGCGGGGCCAGACGCGCGCCGAATACGAAACGCTGATGGTGCGCGCCGTGCGCGACCTCGGGTCGTGAGCGGCTAGAACCTCGGCATGGTCAGCATCGAATGGCACGACGGCGTCGCGTTGGTACGACTCGGTGCCGAGCAGAACATGGTCAACGGCGATTTCGTCGACGGCATCAACGGTGCGCTCGACGAGATCGAAGCCAGCCCCGATGCCAAAGCGCTCGTCACCGCCGGCGAGGGAAAGTTCTACTCCTACGGCTTCGATCTCGAGTACATCCAGAGCCTCGGCGCCGACGGTGATGCGTTCCTGAACCGCAGCCGGACGCTCATGGCACGCATGATGACGTTCGGCTTCCCGACTGTGGCCGCACTCAACGGCCACGCGTTCGGCGCCGGCGCGATGTTCGCGCTCGTGCACGATCAGCGAGTCGCCCGGCGGGATCGGGGTTGGTTCTGCTTTCCCGAGGTCGATATCGGGCTCCGGCTCCACCCGTTCATGCTTGCCTTCACGAGAGCCCGGCTCGGCGACGCGGTCGCGCTCGAAGCACTGACGGCCGGCCGTCGTTACGACGGCGAGGCCGCCGTCGCCGCGGGGATCGCGAGCAGCAGTGTTGCCGAAGTCGAACTCATCGCCGCCGCGATCGACCTCGCGACGGCGCGGGCGGGCAAGAACCCGGAGATGGTCGCCCAGATGAAGCGCGATCTCTATGCGCCGGTGCTCGCCGCGTTCGACGCGAGCGAGTAGCGCTCAGCCGCTCTTGCGCGAGTCCTTCTTGGCGCGCTTGTCTTCGCGCTTTTCCTTCAGCGACTTGCCCGGTTTCTTCGCGTCGCGCTTCTGGGGCACCTTTCCCGGCATGATCCCTCCCGGCTCGGCCGCGACCGTAGCGCGCTTCGAGGGAGGAAGCCGATTACGCGGCGATGCGGGGACGGATCTCGTCAACCGGCCCGAGCGTGGCGAGGGTCTCCGCCTCGTGTTCCATCGCCCGACCCGCGCGCAGGTGTTCCGCGGTGAACTCGTCCGGCGACGGGAACGCAGCCATGCGGCACGTCGCGTCGAAGATCTCCGCGATGAGCTCGTCGCGTGTGGCTTCGTACGCGGCGAGCGCGGTCGGGGCGCTCGTTTCGCCGCGCAGGACGCCGCCGAGCGCTCGGGCGAGGAGCTCCGCGTCGCGGAACGCGTCGGTGATGCCGTGTCCGCTGATCGGATCGCGGTGATACCCCGCGTCGCCGACGAGGGCCCAGCCCGGTCCCCACGGGCGGCGTACGACGTTCGGGAGGCCGGTCGTGCCGCGGATCGGCGCGGTGCGGGTCGCGGCTGCGAGTCGGGGCGCGAGGGCGGGCGCGAGGCGCGACAGGATCTCCGAGAACGCGACGTCACGTTGCGCGCCCCGCACGCGGTAAACCTTCATCGCGGGCGCTACGATCCAGACGCACGCCTCGCCGCCATTGGTCGGAAAGACCCCGGCGAAGGCGCCGTCGCCCAGGTGAAACTCGAAGCGGTCGCAGTCCAGGCCGGCGTAGTACGTGTAGTGAGTGGCCGCGGTCGACGGGCGCGACTGGGTCTCCTCGGCCCCCACTGCCTGCGCAATGCGGGAGCGAACCCCGTCGGCGCCGACGACGTAGTCCGCGCGTAGCACCATCGGCTCGTCGGCGGCGCTGTAACCCCGTACCCCTTCGACGCGGCCGTCCGGGTCGCGCAGGACGTCGGTCACGGCGATCCCGGTCCGCACTTCCACACCGGCGGCGACGGCCGCGTCAAGGAGGATCTGGTCGAGCACGAGCCGGCGGGGCGCGACGAGGAAGTCGACGCCTGCCTTCGGCCGCACCGACTTGTTGAGGGTCTCGCCCTCGACATGGAACGCGAGGTCGCGCACTGCCGGAGCGTCCGTCGCGAGGACATCGTCGAGCAGGCCCCAGCGCCGCAGTTGCACGACACCGCCGCGAGAAATCGCATGGGTGGAGAGCGTGTCGCTCGGGAAGCTCGCGCGGTCGACCAACACGACGTCATGGCCCTGGAGCGCGAGCAGCCGCGCCGTGGCGGCGCCCGCACAGCGGGCGCCGACCACGATGACCTCGTGGGTTTCCATCAGCCGGCCGTGACTTCGACGCTGACTGCCGCGCCGTTCGTGATCACGTCGTAGACGGCCGAGCGTTCCCGCGCCTGTTCGACGACCTCACGCAGCTTCTTGGCCGGCGCATCGCCGGTCACGGTGAAACGGACGCGGATCTCGCGGAAGCCGTTGCGGACGTCGGGGTCGAGCCCGAGGATGCCGTTCAGGTCGATGTCGCCCTCGACGATCGACTCGACGTGCGTGAGGGTCACCTTGCGGGCCGCGGCGATGTTGCCGATACCCGACGTCAGGCACGACGCCAGCGCGCCGAGGAGCATCTCGGCCGGCGTCGGGCCGTTGTCGTTGCCGACCAGGACTTCTGGATGGTCGGTCTCGATGATGAACTCGCGACCCCGATCCTGCTCGACGCCGACGCCGAAGAACCCCGAGATGCGGTTCTCGCTCTGGGTCCCGGAGATCCACCGGTTGGCGACACGGAACGTGAACTGGGCGGCGGCGGGCTGGGCGCGTACCGCGTCCAGGGTGGCGAAGAGTTTGGCGGTGTCGACCCCGTTGCGGATGGTGGCGCCCGACTCGATCGTGGCCATGCGAAGGCTCCTTGGTTCGCCCCGCGCCCGTTGCCCGGGGACGGATCGAACCTAAGGAAGCCAAGGGATCGGTCCTTGGAGAGGACCTGAAGATCGTCTGGAGACGGCGCTAATGCGCGCCGTGCGCGCTGTCGCAGAGCTTCGTCTCGCCCTCTTTGATCTGGCCGCCACCGACGCCGTCGAGTGCGGCGAACGGGCCGCACGGGTGCGGCTGGATCCAGACGTGGATCATCGGGGCCTGGCTGCCGCCATTGAGACCGGCCCCGCACTCGCCGTTGCTCGGCCGGAGCCCGGCCACGCGACCCTCGGCCGTGAAGCACAGGTTGTTGTGGATGTGCCACTGCGTGAGCTTCCCGCCGATGTCGGGAACTTCGTCGAGCGTCTTGCCGGGCTCGAGCATGTACATCGCGGCGACGAGCTTCTTCCCGCCGTTGCCGTCGGGCTGGTACACGAGCGACTCGGGATAGTCGGGGTTGAGGATGTGCTCGTCGGTGAAGTAGTCGACGTTCACATAGTGCTCGTCGCCCGTGACGGCATCACCGATGGAGCGGAAGCCGTCGGCTTCGGCGGTCGCCGGATCGGCGTACTTCGGCAGCCTCAGCAACGTGATCGCGATCAGGTTCTCGGCCCGTGCTTGCTGCTCGGGCGTGACACCCTCGACGCCGCCGAGGTCGATCGGCTTGGTCGGGTCGTACGGCTTCGGCGGGACAACCGCGGCTTCGTGCGGTTCCTCTTCCGCCGCAGCCGCGCTGTCGTCGTGCGCATGCCCTTCCTCGTCGTCGCCGGCGGCGGCGGCCGCCGCGTCGCCGTCGCCGTCGCCGTGTGCGTGCCCGTCGCCGGCCGCCGCGGTGCCACCGTCGTCGTGGCCGTGCCCGCCGGCGTGCGAGTGGCTGCCCGCGGAAAGCATCGCGGGAGTGGTGATGAGCGCGGTCACCAGGATGGCCATCGCGAGCGTGGTCGCGCCGAGGCGCGCGCCCGAACTGCGCCACCACGTCGCCGCACCGATCGCGGCGATCACCGAGACGGTTGCGAGCGCGAACGCGATCGAGTCGGCCCACTGAGGATCTTCGGCGACGTCGAGACCGTCGATGAAGCCGATGCCGCTGGTCTTGGCGAGGATCCAACCGCCCATCGCGGCCACGTTGATGCCCGCACCGACGAACAGCGCGGCACGGGTCGGCTCGAGTAGCGCCAGCACCCCGAAGCCGATCTGCGCGACGGCGAGGAACGTGAACGCGATGACGGCCGATCGGTGCTCACTGTGCACGCCGATCGCGGCGGCATGGATGGCGCCGGCACCGATCGAGGCGAACGCGGTGATTGCAACGGCGGGGGCAACGGCGCGGGTCTCGGCGGTCGCGGGTGCGCGACCCAAGAAGTCGGAGGCGACTCCGGTGGCCATGGCTGCTCCTCAGCTGTGCATGGGCGGTACGGCAGCGTACCGAATTCCGGGGCGGGCGCGGCGAGCACCGCCTTGCGGCACCCGCTCATCCTGTCACTGTCTCATCGGCCGTATGACGTCCGGCCTCCGCGAATCGTTCCCGCGAATTAGGCGACGAGGCAGAACTCGTTGCCCTCGGGATCGGTCATCACCTGGAACGGGCCCTGGTCGTCGACGACCAGGGAACCGACCGCGGCGCCGCCCAAGCCGACCAGGCGGTCGCGCTCCGCGTCGATGTCGTCGACCTCGACGTCGAGGTGGACCCGGTTCTTGACGGTCTTGACCTCGGGGACCTGTTGGAACGCGATGCGCACGCGGGTCGCGGCCAACTCGACATAGGCCCAGTCGTCGGTACGCACGACCCCGGGCACTCCGAACACTTCCGCCCAGAACGCCACGAGCCGGCGCGGCTCGGCGCAGTCGATCACGACCTCTTGTAACCGGATGACGGCCATCGCCCGAAGGTATCCGGCGCGGCTTCGCTACGGTGTCGCCGCGAATCGACGGACGACGCCTCGTGAACCAATGCCTCGTTAACGATGATGGAGGAACGCCATGCCCGCAGCGGTTGGAGACAAGGTTCCCGATGTCGAAGTGCGCACGCTCGGCGCGGACGGAATGCCGCAGCCGATCCGCACGGGTGAGGCGCTCGGAACGGGGAAGGTCGTGCTCTTCGCGGTGCCGGGAGCGTTCACGCCGGGCTGCACGAAGATCCACCTGCCCGGGTTCGTGAAGGGCGCCGACGAACTGCGTGCCAAGGGCGTCGACACGATCGCATGTGTCGCCGTGAACGACGCGTGGGTGATGGACGCGTGGGCGAAGTCGCAAGGCGCCGACGACAAGATCCTCATGCTGGCCGACGGCAACGGCGAGTTCGCCGAAGCGATGGGTCTCGTGTTCGACGGCGGTGTCGTCGGGCTGGGTTCGCGCTCGCAGCGCTACGCCGCCATCATCGAAGACGGCGTGATCACCCAACTCGATGTCGAGGAGAAGCCGGGCATCGACGTCAGCTCCTGCGAGAACGTGCTCACGAAGCTCTGATTGCTCGGGACCGCGTCCGCGTCCGGCGGGCGAAGGGCACCAGCGGGAGCGCGAACCACGCGGTCAACGGCAAGCGACTGAGCACGAACGCGGTCGCGTCGCCGCGCTCGAACATCGTGCCGTCGCGGTCGACGACCTGAAGTGGTGCGCCGGGTGGCGCAGGTTCCACTCGAAAGCGTGCCAGCCAGTCGAGCGCGCGCACCGTCGTGAGCAGGCGGCGTCCGTTGGGCGCCGCCGGGTCGACGATCAGCACCCGGTCGCGAGTCGACGGCACCGCCCAGATCAGCAGCGTCGAGATCGCGAGGTACGAGAACACCTGGACGGACGCGGAGAGTTCGATAGCGACGTGGAACACCACCGCCACCCAGACAGCTAGGTAGCGGGTGCGGCGCGACCACAGCGCGCCCGCGATGAAGATCTCCGTGAGCACGACGAGTTTGGCCGAGCCCGCGTTGAACGTGCGGTCCGTGAGCACCGAGACCGCCCAATCGGGGAGAGGCGAGTTCTCGAGGTTCGCACGCTGGTCGAGCATGCGCTCCCACGCCACGCGCCCGCCGAACCAGTCGGGGTCGAGGAGCTTGCTCACACCTGAGGCGCCGTAGACCACGGAAGCCTCGAACCGTAGGAGCCACAAGGGCCAACCCGGCGCGTTGGGATCGAGGAGCGGCCGGCCGCGGCGCGACCGGATGTGTGCGTCCACCGAGAACTCTCGGCCGCACGGCGCGACAGCAAGCGCCGCGAGCACGATCACGAGGTAGGCGCGGTTGTTGTGCATGTGAGTCGTCGATACGAACAGGTTGTACGTGACGGCCGCGAACGTGATCACGGTCGCGATTCGCGTCGCGAGCCCGATCGTCATCGCGAACGCGGCGAGGGCAGCGATCCAGAGCAGCGTGACGTACAGCGCGCGCGGCAACTCCGGATACCAAGACGCGTACGGTTCGTGAAACAGGTCGCGGTAGATGCGCCCGTCACGCGCGCGTTCGAGGAACGGTCGCAGGTGCAAGAGCGTGACGAAGCCGACGGGGACGCGCAGCACCGCGAGTGCGCGCATACTGACTCGCCGTCCGAGGAGTTCGTCGAACGCGGTGAGCGTCACGACGCCTCCGCGCGCGGTTCGCTGCGGAACACGACGGTCTCGGGATCGTGGCCATTGCGCCAATACGTGACGATGGCTTCGAGATATGCGGTCTCCCCGTCGCGGGGTGTGTTGACGGCGACATAGTCCAACGCGTTCTCGAGGAATGCGAGTTGGTTGTCGATCCCCGCATCGGCGTGATGGCGGACGCCGGGATTCGACAGCCCGCGCGTGCCGGCGAGCGCGTTCCACGAATAGCCGGACCAGGGCGTCTCGATCGGGATCCGCTCACCCTTCGTCGTGACACGGACGATGTCGGCCCGCCACTCCGAGGCCTCCGAGAACATCTGGAACCCGAATTCCTTGTGCGCGGCCGAGTAGGCGCGCCCGACCAGCATCACCTGCACGAGTACCACGGCCACCACGACGATCCGCCGGCCGATGACGCGCACGCGGCTGTCCACGGACCAACGATGTCACGCGGCGTCCTCTGCGAGGAGGCGGCGTGAGATCGTCGGAGCCAGCCGCGGTTTGACGTCGGTACGTCGCGCGCGTGACCATCGCCTGTCGTCACTCCTGGGGGAGGTGCGCATGGTGCATCTCGGTCGTCGTGGCCTCATGGCCGCCGTCCTCGTCCTCGCGTTCATCGGCACCGGGTGCCTGCACACGATCGCGCCCAGCGGCGATCCGCCGCTGCGCTACCGCGACCTCGTGTTCGCCGACGTGGTCACGACGACGGGCGTGCAGTACGGCGCTGCGCCCGACCAGGCCGGTCAGATAGTGAACCTGCTGCTCGACGTGTACTCCCCGGCGCCCGACACCGCGACGAGCCGGCCCGCGATCGTGTGGGTGCACGGCGGCGGCTTCTCGAGCGGGACGCGCACCTCGCCCGAGATCGTCGACGAGGCGACCACCTTCGCCAAGAAGGGCTACGTGAACGTGTCGATCAGCTACCGGCTGACGCCGGGCGGTTGCTCGGCCGGCGAACCGACGCCCGCGTGTATCACGGGCATCCTCGACGCGCAGCACGACGCGCAGGCCGCGGTCCGGTTCTTGCGCGCGAATGCCGCGACCTATGGCGTCGACCCGACGCGTATCGGGATCGCGGGGACGTCTGCCGGTGCGATCACCGCGCTGAATGTCGCGTACAACTCGACGGACGTCGGGACGAGCGGCAATCCTGAGCAGTCGTCGGCGGTGCGGGCGGCGGTGTCGTTGTCGGGCGCGAAGATCTTCGGCGCGTACGACGCGGGTGACGCGCCGACGCTGTTGTTCCATGGATCCAACGACGTGATCGTCCCGTACCAATGGGCCGTGAACACGGTGAACGACGCCAGGGCCGCGGGCCTGACTTCGGCGCTCGAGACATGGGAGGGCGCCGGGCACGTCCCCTACGGACAGTTCCGCCAGCAGATCCTCGACCAGACGTCGAACTTCTTCTATTGGCAGTTGGACGTCGTGCACGCGGCCGGTTAGCGGCGTGAGCGAGCGTCGGGAGGCGGGCATCCCACCGAGCAGCGAGCGCTGCCCGGCCCGAGGAGACGCAGGGCGCAGCGACCGGACGGGAGCGGAGCCCGGAGTCGACCCATCGACAAGGGCCAAGAGCGGACGCGCATGAACGAAGTTCTGTATGAGCTCGACGGGCACGTCGCGACGATCACGTACAACCGGCCCGACGCGCTGAACGCGATCAACGGCGAGATGCGGCTCGGGCTCAACGCCGCGTTCGATCGTTTCCGCGGTGACGAGGACGCGTGGGTTGCGATCGTCACGGGCGCGGGACGCGCGTTCTGTGTCGGCGCCGATCTGCGCGACGGCGGCGGTTCGGCCGGCGAGTTCCCGGGCACGTTCTGGGAAAAGCCGACCGCGAACTCGTTCGAGAGTGGGTGGGAGATCTTCAAGCCCGTCATCGCCGCCGTGAACGGATACTGCCTCGGCTACGGCCTCACGCTGGTGACGTGGTGCGACTTCGTGATCGCGAGCGAGCGGGCCGAGTTCGGCTTCCCGGAAGCCGCGATCGGTGTGCCGACCATCGTCGGCGCGATCCGGCTCCCGCAGCGCATCAACTGGCAGTACGCGATGGAACTGCTCCTCACGGGTGAACGCGTCGACGCGGCCCGGGCCAAGGAGATCGGGCTCGCGGGATGGGTTGTTCCCCACGACGACCTCATGGCCGAAGCCCGCCGGCTCGCGGCGCGGCTCGTTGCCGCAGCCCCGCTTGCCCAACGGGCCATCAAGGAGGTCGCGGTCCGCGCCCAGCATCTGCCTCCGGTGGAGGCGATCCGCTTCGGCGAGACCATGCGGAAGGTCGCGGCGGCAACCGAGGATGCGGCCGAAGGCGGCCGCGCGACCCGCGAGGGCCGCCCGCCCGAATGGCGCGGGCGTTGACCTCTAACATCTCCCGCCGATGAGCTCACGGAACCGGGAACGCAAGGCCGCCAACCGCGAGAAGCGGGCGGCCCACGAAGAAGCGATGCGGCGCCGGGCCCGCAGGCAACGTTGGATCTTCGGCGTCGGCGGGCTCCTTCTCGCGGGGATCATCGCATTCGTCGTTGTCAGCAACCTCGGTGACGACGACGATCAGGTGGTTGCCGACGACACCTCGACGACGGTTCCTGTGTCGGACGCGTCCTCCTCGACGCTGCCGCCGGTCGAGTCGGCTGCGGGCAAGCCGTGCGTCGCGGTTTCGGAACCGCTCCCCGAGGGCGCGCCGGAAGTGCCCGTCCAGGTCGGCCCGCCGCCCACTGAGCTCGTTGTCGAGGATCTCGCCGTCGGCGACGGCGCGGAAGTGGGTGCGGGCGCGGAAGTGACCGTGAACTCCATCGGCGTGGCCTGTTCGACCGGTGCCATCTTCGACGAGTCGTACTCGCGGGAACCGGCAACGTTCGCGCTCAACGCAGTCATTCCGGGCTGGACCGAAGGTCTGCAGGGCCCGGTCCTCGACCTCGCCGACATCCACGAGCTCCGTGTCGCGGCGCAGTCGGTCTACGTCGACGAC
>JBEVDP010000333.1:0-3278 GCA_040513235.1 Acidimicrobiia bacterium
CCGATGCCCGTGTCGGAGAGCAGTTCCTGGATGTCGAGCAACCGGCAGGGCGCGCCGTTGATCAGGTACTCGGAATCGCCCGTGCGGAAGAGCAGGCGGGTGATCGTCACTTCCGAGAACTCGATCGGCAGCAACCCGGCGCTGTTGTCGATCGTGAGTGAAACCTCCGCGCGGCCCAACGCGGGGCGGTCGGCGGTGCCGGCGAAGATGACGTCGTCCATTTTGGCGCCCCGCAGCGCCCGCGCCCCCTGGGCGCCGAGCACCCACGCGACCGAGTCGACGATGTTCGACTTCCCCGACCCGTTCGGGCCGACGACGACGCACACGCCCGGCTCGAATTCGAGCGTGGTCTTGTCGGCGAACGACTTGAACCCCTTGAGGGTCAACGACTTCAGGAACAACCGGGCCCCCTTCTCCCGAGGCTTGATGCTAGGGAACCGGCCTGCGCGTTCCGCGGACCCACGGGGTCAAAAAACGCGAAAACCCTGCGTACCGCCGGGATCGAGTTCCTCTACAGCCACACGATCCACTCGCGCCCGGGGCGGACCCTCGCGGCACCAGGCAACCATCCGGGCCACCGCCGCATCCGGGCCCTCGAATTCAGCCTCGACCGCGCCGTCCGCGCGGTTGCGTACGAAGCCGGCCACACCGTTGGCCCGGGCTTGTTCGCGACACGACTCGCGAAACCACACACCTTGCACTCGGCCCGTCACGACGACACGGACGCGAATCATTGCTTCCGCGGGCTCCTGGTTAGACCTGGCATGCCTCGCAGAAGAACGTGGAGCGGTTCGAGAAGCGGGCGCGCACGACCGAATGGCGGCAGCGGGGGCACGGGTCGCCTTCGTGGTCGTACACCTGGTGGAAGTGCTGGTACTCGCCGAGCTGACCGAAGAGGTCGCGGTACTGCTCGTCGGAGAGCGACGAACCGCGGTGCTTCACCGCGTCCTGCAACGTCTCGACGATCGCGCGGTACAACCGCCGGATCTCCTGCTGCGACAGCGAGTCGCTCATGCGATCCCACCGCAGTCCGGCCTGGAACAGGATCTCGTCGCTATAGATGTTGCCGATACCGGCGATGAACTTCTGGTCCATCAGGAGGCTCTTCAGTCGCATCTTTCGTTCCGCGAGCATGCGGCCGAACAGCTCCCACGACAGCGCCGTCTCGAGCGGATCGAGCCCCAAGTGCGCGAGTTCCTCGACCTGCTCGAGGTCGTCGTACGGAGCGACGAACATCTCACCGAAGGTTCGCGGGTCGACGAACCGCATCATCCCGCCCTGGGTGAACGTGATCACGACGTGCGTGTGCTTGGGCGCCTTGTCGCGCGCCGACTTCGCGCGCAGCAGCTGGCCGGACATACCGAGGTGGACGATCAGCGCTTCCGGTCCGTCGAGGCGCATAACGAGATACTTCCCGCGGCGCGCCACCGACATGATCTTGTGGCCTTCCAGCGCGCCGATGAAGTCCTTCTTCTGCTTGTGACGCCTGATCGAACGCAGCCCCGCGACTTCGACCGACTTGATCTTCTTGCCGACGACCTCCTTCTCGAGATCTCGGCGCAACACCTCGACCTCAGGTAACTCCGGCATCCTCGCCCCCCTCGTCGGAACCCTCTGCGCTCGAGCTGTCGAAACCGTGCTCTTCGCGCAATCGGACCCATGCCACCCATGCAGCCGCCTGCTCGGCTTGCTTCTTCGAACGTCCCTCGCCTTCGCCGTACGGCTGCTCCGACACGAGCACGGTCGCGTAGAAATGCTTGGCGTGGTCGGGGCCTTCGTCGCGCACGAGATAACGCGGGCGTCCCAAAGCCAAGGAGGCGGTCACTTCCTGCAATCGCGTCTTGTAATCGCGACCGCCCGGTCCAGCAGCCGCTTCCGCGATGCGATCACCCAGACACCGCAGCACGAGATCGCGAGCGGTCTCGAATCCCGCGTCGAGATACACCGCCGCGATCACCGCTTCGAACGCGTCGGCGAGGATCGACTGCTTCTCCCGCCCACCGGCCGCGTCTTCGCCTTTGCCGAGCAGCATGTGCCGGCCGAGGTTCATGTCGTCCTGCGCGACCTCAGCGAGCACCTGTGCATTCACGACACCCGCCCGCACCTCGGAGAGCTGACCTTCGGGGAGGTGGGGGAAGTGCTCGAACACGTAGTGCGTGACGACGAGACCGAGCACCGAGTCGCCGAGGAATTCGAGCCGCTCGTTCGACTCCTCCTCGCCGTTCTCCGAGCACCACGACCGGTGTGCAAGCGATCGCATGAGGAACGAGCGATCGGTGAAGTGGACACCGAGCGTCGCTTCGAGTGCCTCGACCGTGTCGAGCGACGGCAGCAGACTCACGACGCGGGCTCCAGCCGCGCGACGACACACTCGACCGCATCCGCGACGGTGAGCACGTCGGCGAGGTCGTCGTCGTCGATGCGAAGACCGACCGACCGTTCGCCGATCTCGGTCTCGACGGCTTCGAGCAGGTCGAGCAGCGCGTAGTCGTCGGCGTCGAGGTCTTCGCGCAGGCGCGCGTCGAGCGTCACCGCTTCGATGTCGAGCTCGAGGATCTCGGCGAGCTGTTCGCGCACGATCAGCGCGACCGTTTCACGGTCGAGCGGGGCGCGATGGCTATGTGTCTCAGCCGGCACGCGCGATCACCTCGGTGAGTCGCGCGACGACCTGGCCCTGCACCGAGTCGCGCGCGACGCGCACGGCGTTCACGATCGCCGTCGCCGACGACGAGCCGTGCGAGATCACGCAGACGCCGTCGACGCCCAGCAGCACCGCGCCACCCGTGTTGTCGGGCATGAGGGGCGCGGCCGCTTCCAGCAGGCGGAACTTCAACGCATCCGCGACAGCGGCATAGGGCGGTTCGTCGACGACGGCGAAGACGAGCCCCGCCAGGCCGAGCATCGCGCCTTCAAGCGTCTTCAACGCGACGTTGCCGGTGAAACCATCGGTGACGATCACGTCGGCGCCCGCGCTCAACAGGTCGCGGCCTTCGACGTTGCCGATGAAACCCTTCACGTCCGCCAGGAGCGCGAACGACTGCTTGCGAAGTTGGTCGCCCTTGCCGGCCTCCTCACCGTTCGACAGCAACGCGACGGTCGGTTCCTCGATGCCGAGCCGAACCTTCGCGTACTCGCGTCCGAGCAGGGCCCACTGCACGAGCCAGGCGGGTTCGGGATCGACGGTGGCGCCGACGTCGAGCAGGAGGCTCAGGCGCGTTGTGCCGGGGACGGGGATCGGTGCGACGATCGCCGGCCGTTGCACACCGCGGATGCGGCCC
>JBEVDP010000334.1:0-4458 GCA_040513235.1 Acidimicrobiia bacterium
CCACCCGAAGGGCGGCATCGTCCGCCGGGTGATGGAGGAGTACTCGCGCCAGCGCCACGAAGAGGGCGGCTACGTATTCGTGAACACGCCGCACATCTCCAAGGCCGAGCTCTTCAACATCTCTGGCCACCTCGACTGGTTCGCCGACGGCATGTTCCCCCCGATGCACTTCGACGAGAGCGGCCAGGGGGGCGAGGGCACCGACTACTACCTCAAGCCGATGAACTGCCCGTTCCACATCTTGATCTTCCGGAGCCGCACGCGCTCGTACCGCGAGCTGCCGCTGCGGATGTTCGAGTTCGGTTCGGTGTACCGCAACGAGAAGTCGGGTGTGATCCACGGCCTGACTCGCGTGCGAGGCATGACGCAGGACGACGCGCACATTTTCTGCACCAAGGAACAGATGCAGGCCGAGCTCGGCTCGCTGCTCGATTTCGTGCTCGACCTCTTGCGCGACTACGGCCTCGACGACTTCTATCTCGAGCTGTCGACCAAGCCGCCGGGCAAGGGGGTCGGCACCGACGAGGAGTGGGACGAAGCGACGGAGATGCTGCGGCTCGCCGCATCCACCAAGGACCTCGATCTCGTGATGGACCCTGGTGGTGGCGCGTTCTACGGCCCGAAGATCTCGGTGCAAGCGCGCGACGCGATCGGCCGCACGTGGCAGATGTCGACGATCCAGGTCGACTTCCAGCTCCCGCAACGCTTCGACCTTCACTACGTCGGCGCCGACAACGAGCGTCACCGTCCGGTGATGATCCACCGCGCGCTGTTCGGTTCCATCGAACGGTTCTTCGCCGTCCTCGTCGAGCACTACGCGGGTGCATTCCCGCTGTGGCTCGCGCCGGTGCAAGCGACGGTGCTCCCGGTCTCCGATCGCCACGACGCGTACGCCCATCGCATCGCCGATCGCCTGCGAGCCGAGGGGTACCGCGCCGACACGATCGACGGCAGCCACGGCGCGCTCGGCGCGCGCATCCGCCGGTCCAAGCTCGAGAAAGTCCCGTATGTGCTCGTGGTCGGCGACGACGACGTCGAGCACGGCACTGTCGGTGTGAACAAGCGGGGGAGCGACGAGCCGGAGCGCGGTGTCTCGGTCGACGAGCTCGTCGAGCGCTTCAAGGCCGAGGTCTCGGCGCACGCATGAAGACGAAGCGCCGGAGGCTCCGCAGGGGCGGGCCGGAGGCCGGAGATTCGTCAGCATGACCTTGGAGCGGCTCTGGGCGGGCTGGCGTTCGTCCTACGTGTCGAACATCCCGGCCGACGATGACGGCGGTTGCGTCCTGTGTCGCCTCGCGGCCGCGGAGAACGACGAAGCCGCGCTCGTGCTCGAACGGACGGCCACCACGATCACCGTCATGAACCTGTATCCCTATGGCTCGGGTCACCTCATGACCGCGCCGATCCGCCATGTGGCGAGCATCGAAGACCTCACCGAGGACGAAGCAACCGAGCTCACTCGCGCCCAAGTGCGCGCGGTGCGAGCGATCCGATCGGCGTATGGCCCCGACGGCGTCAACCTGGGCGCCAACCTCGGCCAGGCCGCGGGTGCCGGCATTCCCGGCCACCTGCACGTCCATGTTTTGCCAAGGTGGAGTGGCGACACCAACTTCATGACGGCGGTGGCCGAAGTGCGCGTCCTGCCGGAGAGCCTCCCCGACGGGTATCGAAAGCTCGTCGCAGTGTGGCCACGCTGACGGCGCCGGCCCACCCCGACCCGGCAGCCCGGCGTTCGGTCGAGCGCCATCCCACCCGTTAGCGTCGCGGGCGCATGGCGCCCGAGGACGACGACCTCCACGACGACCCGGGCGAAGAGTCGGGCGATCAGCTCCCCGATGACCTCGACGTCACGGCCTACGTCGGGCCCTACACGTTTCCCGACATCAAGCGCCGGCGCATAGCGGGGACGATCTACGCCGTCATCGCGGCTGCGTGCGTGCTGATCGGCCTCGACGTCGAGAACAACGGCTTCTTGCTCGCGGCGCTGCTGCTCGGCGTCACCGCGCTCTACCACTTCCTTGCCGGCTGGCCGTTGAAGATCGACCAGACCGAAGCGCTCGCCGTCGCGAGCCGCACCGTCGGCTTTCCCGTCGGGCACGCGTCAGCCCAACTCGCGTGGCGAGGTCTCCGCAGCCGCCCGACGTGGCGCATCCTGCTCTACAGCGCCGACGAGCCGCCGAGCATCCGCGGGCTGGTGGAGCTCGACGCAGTGGACGGCGCCGTGATCGGGGAATACACCGAGGAGAACCCCGAAGACTGGTCGGAGTTCCGCACCGCGTGATCCTGCTGCAAACGCGGGGGAGCGCGGCTCAGTGCGCGGGCGCTTTGGCCGCGGCCGCGATCTTGTCGACCAGGTGCGCGGGCACGGGGTCGTAGTGCGAATGGCGCAGCGTGAACCGGCCGCGCCCACCCGTCATCGAACGGAGGTCGATCGCGTAGCGCAGTACCTCCGACGTCGGCACGGTTGCGACGATCTCGACCTCGCCGCCACCGATCGCACCCGAACCCTGGATGCGGCCGCGCTTGCCGTTGAGATCGCCCATGATGTCGCCCTGGTTGGCTTCGGGAACGATGACAACCAGTTCGCTGATGGGTTCGAGCAGAACCGGTCCGGCCTTCGCCATCGCATCCTTCAAGCCGTGCGAAGCCGCGGTCTTGAACGCCATCTCGGAACTGTCGACCGAGTGATGCTTCCCGTCGAAGCACGTGACGCGCACGTCGACGATCGGGAAGCCAAGCGCGCCGCCCGACTCCGCCGTCTCCATCACGCCCTTCTCGACGGCCGGGATGTAATTGCGGGGGATCACACCGCCGACAATCTTGTCGACGAACTCCATGCCCGCGCCGCGCTCGGTCGGCTCGACCCGAAGCCACGCGACCGCGAATTGGCCGTGACCGCCCGTCTGCTTCTTGATCTTCCCCTCGGCCTCGGCCTCGCTCGCGATCGTCTCGCGATACGCCACGCGCACTTCTTCGCTCTCGACCTCGACGCCGAACTTGCGAGCCAGCTTCTCGAGCGCGATCGACAGGTGGGTCTCGCCCATCCCGCGCAGGAGTGTCTGGTGTGTCTCGGGATTCCGTTCGATGCGCAACACCGGATCCTCGTCTTGCAGGCGGTGTAGCGCGTTGGCGAGCTTGTCTTCGTCGGCCTTCGACTTGGCGTGGATCGCCACCGCGAGCACGGGCTCGGGCTGCGGGAAGTCGTCGACGTCGATGCTCGTTCCCTTGGCCGCGAGTACGTCGCCCGTCGCGACGTCGTTCAACTTCGCGACCGCGGCGATGTCGCCGGCTGCCACTTCGGTGACCGTGTCCTGCTCCTTGCCCCGCATCGTGAACAGTTGGTGCAACCGCTCGTCGGCCTTGGTACGGAGGTTGGCGAGCACGTCGTCGTGCTTCAGCGTGCCCTGGAGCACCTTGAACAGGTTCACGTGGCCGACGTACGGGTCGACGATCGTCTTGAACACCTGCGCGGCAGCTGCTCCCTCGCCACCCGCGGGCGCAGGCGCTTCCTCGACGAGGAACTTCGCGAGCCGGTCGACGCCGATCAGCTTGGTCGCGCTGCCACACAGCACCGGGAACACGCTGCCGCTCGCGATGCCATCGGCCAGCGCGTGCGCGAGTTCATCGATCTCGATCTTCTCGTCGCCGAGGTAGCGCTCCATGAGATCGTCGTCGCCGACGACGATGCCTTCGACGAGCGCGTCGTGCACCGCGTGTTCTTCGTTTGCCATCTCGTCGGGCACTTCGCCTTCGGTGCCCTTGGCCGAGTCGCCGGCATACGTGAACGCGCGGTCGTTGAGGAGATCGATCACGCCGCTCAGATCAGCTTCTTCGCCGATCGGAAGTTGGAGCGGCGCGACACCGGCGCCAAACTTTTCCTTCAGCTGCTCGAGAGGTCGTTCGAACGACGCGCGCTCGCGGTCGAGCTTGTTGACGAAGATCGCGCGCGGAATGCCGCGTTGCTCGGCGAGCTTCCACGCGATCTCGGTTTGCACTTCGACGCCTTCGACCGCCGACACGACGAACAACGCAAGGTCGGCAGCTTGCATTGCGCTGATCACGTCGCCGACGAAATCCGCGTAGCCGGGCGCGTCGATCACGTTGACCTTGTGGCCCTCCAACTCGAACGGGGCGAGCGAGAGCGACACCGAGATGTGGCGCTTTTGTTCTTCGGGATCGAAGTCCGTGACCGTCGTGCCGTCTTCGACGCGGCCCATTCGGGGGATTGCTCCGGCACTGAACAAGAGCGCCTCGGCGAGGCTCGTCTTTCCGGCTCCGCCGTGGCCGACCAGGGCCACGTTGCGGATCTTGGCGGTCGGATACGTCTTCACCCAAAGACCCCCATATGTGTCAGGCCGGGCCTCGTGCCGCCCGGTTGGGCGATTGTACGGAGCACCCTCGCCCTCGCACCAGAGCCGGTCCTGGTCGTTCGGGCAGGACCTGGGTCCCGGGAGGGGC
>JBEVDP010000335.1:0-6361 GCA_040513235.1 Acidimicrobiia bacterium
CCCCGACCGCCGCGTCTCGAACCGGCATCGGCGCACCTCGTCGTCGTACTCGGCGGCGTCACGATCGCGGAGACGCGGCGCGGGTACCGCGTGCTCGAGACGAGTCACCCGCCGAACTACTACTTTCCGCCCGACGACATCGCGCCGGGCGCGGTCGAGGCGGCGAAGGGCGCGTCGTTCTGCGAGTGGAAGGGTCGCGCGTCGTACTGGACCGTTCGGGGCGGCGATCGCGTCGAAACGGAGGGTGCTTGGTCATACGCGACGCCGAGTGCGGCCTTCTCCCCGATTGCGAACTACCTCGCGTTCTACGCCGGCCGCATGGACGCGTGTTTCGTCGACGGTGAGGCCGTGACCGCGCAGCCTGGCGGCTTCTACGGTGGCTGGATCACTGCGAACATCGTGGGCCCGTTCAAGGGCGCGCCCGGAACCCGAGGATGGTGACGCGTGAGACGCAGGCGGCAAGCATGAGTGAGATCCAGATTGTGCGCGCCGACGAGCGGTTCCACACCGACATCGGCTGGCTCGATTCTTGGCACAGCTTCAGCTTCTCGAACCACTACGACCCGAAGAACACGCACCACGGACTCCTGCGCGTGCACAACGACGACGTCGTCGCGGCCGGTGCCGGGTTCACCCCGCACTCACACCGCGACATGGAGATCGTTACCTGGGTGCTCGAGGGCGCGCTCGAACATCGCGACAGCGAGGGCAACCACGGCGTGATCCGCCCCGGTCTCGCGCAGCGCATGAGCGCGGGGCGCGGCATCACGCACTCGGAGATGAACGCGAGCGCCGACGAACCCGTGCACCTGTTGCAGATGTGGGTCGTGCCCGACGTCTCGGGCATCACGCCTGAATACGAAGAGGTCGATGTCACCGACCGCCTCACGACGGGGGTACTCGTCCCGCTGGCTTCCGGCCGTGAGCCCGACGCCGCGATCCGCATCCACCAGCGCGACGCGACGCTGTGGGTCGCCCGGGTCGTGCCCGATGCCACGGTGACGGTGCCTGGCGCGCCCTATGTGCATGTGTTCGTGGCCCGCGGCACGGCCGACCTCGACGGGGCGGGCACCCTGGTCAAGGGCGATGCGGTCCGGCTCACCGAGGCCGGCCCCCGCGCCCTCATCGCGGGGCCCGCGGGGGCAGAGGTCACCGTGTGGGAATCCCACGCGGCACTGGTCTGATCGCCTCGAGTAGACGCACCCGCCGTGGCGGTTACTTGAGAAAGCGCGACGTGCGGCGGTCGGCAAGGACCTTGCCGGCCGTCTGACACGTCGGGCAGTACACAACCTCGTGCGACTCGTAGGAGACGCGTTGGAGGTCGGTGCCGCACACCGGGCACGGGACGCCGTGCTTGCCGTGCACCGTGAAGTGCTCGCCGAGCTTGTTGGCCGACAACCCGCCGTCGCGCTTGCGCTCGCGCGCGAGACCGTCAGCCAGCACTTCGTGGAGCGCGGCGATCAGGCGTTCGCGGTCCTCGGCCGACAGCGACTTGAGCGACGCATACGGCGACAACTTCGCCCGGTGCAACACGTCGTCTGCGTACCCGCGCCCGACGCCGGCGACGGTGCGTTGATCGCGCAAGATCGTGTGGATGCGGCGACCATCGGTTGACGTGCGCACGAACTCGGCGAACTCGTCGCTCACCGCTTCCGGCCCGAGCTTGTCGAGCGGGCCGTCGTCGCCCGGTCCGAGCACCCACCAGCCCGCCTTGCGCTCGGTGCCGAACTCCCGGATCAACACTGCCCGGTCACCCGAGAACTTCCACCGCACCACTGAGCCCTTCGGCTTGGTGGACTTCGGGGGATCCTCGAAGTCGAGCCGGCCTGCCTGCGACAGGTGGAACATCGCCCGCAGCCCGTTGCCGAACCAGAGCGACACGTATTTCGCGCGCCGGTCGACGCGCTCGAGCTCCTGGCCGACGAGCGCATCCGGCGGTGGGTCGAAGGTCTTGAGGCCCGTGAAACCGAGCGGCTCATACCCCTCGAAGGTCGCGCCGCGCAGCCACGCCTCGATCCGCTCGGCCAGCGCCTGCATCTGCGGTGCCTCCGGCACCTCAGATGTCCCTTCCGCTCAGAGGGCCGCTCGGGCCCCAGCTCACTGTGCGCCGGGTTACCCGGCGCGCCGCCGTTCGCCTCAGGTGCGGTGCCTCCGGCACCTCAGATGTCCTTTCCGCTCAGAGGGCCGCTCGGGCCCCGGCTCACAGCCGTTCGCCTCAGGTGCGGAGCCTCGGGCATGGCTACTTCGTCGCGCCGCGACTTTCGGCGTAGTTCGCCGCGCCTTGGGTCCAGTCCGGACCACTTCCCCAGTCGTTGCGCGTGCGCTTCTGGGCATGTTCGGGATCGAACTGCTTACACGCTTTGAAGTACTGCTTCAGCGTCTCGGTGCCTTCAGGCAGCGACCAGAAGTCTTCTTCGAGCGAGAACTTGCCGTCGCCCGCGTACTGCAACACCGTGATTCCCGGGAAGTCGATCGGCGGCTTGCCCGGCTCAGGGTTGTCGCGCCGGTTCTGCATGTAGACGACCACGCGGCCGTCGTCGCCGACCATGTGCCACTCGTACGCGGTATAGATCGAGCCGTACTCCTCCATTGTCGGCTTGATCCACGCCCGCACTTCCTCGCGGCCGTTCTTGTTGCCAAGGATGTGCTCGATGTACGTCACGTCCTCGGTGAAACACTCGTCGCACCAGGCGTCCCAGTCTTCGCCGACAGCGCCGAGCTGCCAGTAGTTGCGGAACGCCGCCTCGACTTCGTCACGGGTGAACGTCATGCCAGCTCCTCGGGCGTCAAGGCCCGCAAGATACAGAACTCGTTGCCCTCCGGATCGCTCAGGACCACCCAGCTCCGTTCGCCTTGACCGATATCAACGCGACGGGCGCCGAGCGCCTCGACTCGTGCAACTTCGGCGTCGCGGTCGTCGGGGCGGAGGTCGAGGTGGACGCGGTTCTTCCCGGCCTTGGCGTCGTCGACCTTGACGAACAGGAGGTCGGCAACCACCCCGTCTTCGGGCGAGCCGGCAACCGGTTCCACGACGGATTGGTCGTCGTCCTCGTACGTGACCCGCCAGCCGAGGACGGATGCCCACCAGCGCGAAAGCGCCGCCGGGTCGGCGGCGTCGATCGTGATTGCCTGCATGCGAATGCTCATCTACGACGGCGCTCCCGGGACGACGACACCTGCTTCGTATGCGATCACTACCAGCTGGGCCCGATCCCGTGCATCCAGTTTCGTGAGCAGCCGGCTGACATGCGTCTTCGCGGTCGCGTGCGACATGAAGAGTTGCTCGGCGATCTCGGCATTCGAAAGGCCGCGTGCGACGGCACTCAGGACTTCGGCCTCGCGTTCGGTCAGCGTGTCGAGGCCGGGGTTCGGAGTGGGCGCGGCCGCGCTCCCCTGCTCGGCGAAGCGCTCGATGAGCCGGCGGGTGATCTTGGGTGCCAGCAGCGCCTCGCCGGCCGCGACCACCCGCACCGCGGCGAGAAGGTCGTCGGGGAGCGTGTCCTTCAGCAAGAAGCCGCTCGCGCCGGCGCGCAATGCTTCGTACACGTACTCGTCGTGGTCGAACGTCGTGAGGATCAGCACGCGGGTCGCCGCCGTTGCGTCGTTGGAGGTAATCCGACGGGTTGCTTCCAAGCCGTCCATCTCGGGCATGCGAATGTCCATCAGCACAACGTCCGGCTGCTCCCGCGTGACGAGCTCGACCGCTTCCGCTCCGTCGGCCGCCTCGCCGACCACCTCGATGTCGTCCGCGGATCGCAGGAGCACCGCGAAGCCGCTGCGGACCAAGGCTTGGTCGTCCGCGACTCCGACGCGAATCACTCGGGCTCCGCGTAGGGCAGTTCCGCGGTGACGCGGAAGCCGCCACCGACCTTCGGCCCCGCGACAAGCTTGCCGCCGTACACCGCGACGCGTTCGCGCATTCCCAAGAGTCCGTGGCCTCCGCCGTTCTCGGCGCGGCCGTTCACGCCGCGCCCGTCGTCGGAAACCTCGAGCCGCAAGGCGCCGGGCGCGTAATCGACGACGACCGACGCGCGCGCGGGACCGGCGTGCTTCAACACGTTGGTAAGTGCCTCCTGCACGATGCGGTAGGCAGTGAGATCGAGGCCGGGCGGGAGTTCGCAGCGCGCACCTTCGACCTTCACGTCGACGTCGACGCCGGCCGCGCGGACATCGTGCACGAGCTTCGGCAGTTCCTCCAACCCGGGCGAGGGCTGGTACTCGGCACCGGTGTCGTCGCGCAACACACCCAGGATGCGCCGGATTTCGGTGAGCGTCGCGCGGCTGGTGGAAGAGATTGCTTCGAGCGACTTCTTCGCCTCGGCCTGGTCGTTGTCGATCACGTGCGCACCCACACCGGCTTGCACCGCGATGACACCCATCGAGTGCGCGACGACATCGTGCAGCTCCTGCGCGATGCGCAGCCGCTCGTCGGAGACCGCGCGCTTCGCCTCTTCGTCGCGCTCCCGTTCCAACGTGCGCGCCTGCTCTTCGAGTTGTTCCACGTACAGGCGACGATTGCGCATCGTCGCGCCGAAGAAGTAGGCCGCAACGTAGAACCCGACGTTGACGAGAATGCCGCCCGCGTCCGCGCCCGGCAGCTCAGTGACAATGATCACGAGGAAGACGAACGCGAGCGCGGCCATGGCGACCAGGCGTTCGCGTCCGGTGCAGTAGGCACCCACGGTGTAGGTGCCGACGAGGGTGAGGAACGCCGGTACGTCGATCGTCCAGTCGCCCACGATGAGCGGTATCAGGAACCCGATCGAGACGAGGAAGGCGGGGAACGGCCAGCGCCGGCGCACGTAGTACGGCAGGACGCACGCGATCGTCAGAAGTACCGCGGCCGCATCGGGTCCGCTCAACCCCTCGATTTCGTCCGTCTCCGTGCCCCCGAGCACTGCGAGCGAGAGCACGAGGAACGCCGTCGCGATGAGGGCGTCGACGAGCCACGTCGGAACCCGCCGCCACCAGGACGACAGCCGCATCGACAAGGGAACCCGTTCCACGCCTATGGGTCGACTCCCAGCTCCGCTCCCATCCGGTCGCTGCGCTGACGTCTCCACCTCGTCAACGTACCCGCAGGTCGTGGCCCTGGCATCGACCTGGAGAACGACCGCGCGTACATCCCGAGATGTACGCGGCTCGTCGCCGTAGCGCAAACGTGCCACCCGGAGGTGCACGCCGGAAACGTCGCCCGGCCGACGATCGGAGCGGCCGATCGGCGCATCGTCGTGGCATGACAACGCTTCTCGCACCCCCCACCACATCCGGCCCCACATCCGCCCCCACGTCGGTCGCCGCTCGTGCGGTCGACGTCTACAAGATCTACGGCAAAGGTGAAGCCCAGGTCCGTGCCCTCGACGGAGTCAGCGTCGACTTCGCCACGGGCCGCTTCACCGCGATCATGGGCCCTTCGGGCTCGGGCAAGTCCACGCTGATGCACGCGCTCGCCGGTCTCGACACCATCACCGCCGGCGCGGTGTACGTCGGCGACACCAACCTCGCCAAGCTCAACGAAAAGAAGCTCACCAGGCTGCGGCGTGACCGCGTGGGCTTCGTCTTCCAGGCGTACAACCTCATCCCGACGCTCACCGCGATCGAGAACATCACGCTGCCGATGCGGCTCGCCGGCAAGCGCCCAGACAAGGCCTGGCTCGCCAACGTTGTCGAGACCGTCGGCCTCAAGTCGCGTCTGTCGCACCGGCCTTCCGAGCTCTCGGGTGGCCAGCAACAGCGCGTCGCCGTTGCCCGGGCACTCGCCAGCAAGCCCGAGATCATCTTCGCCGACGAACCCACCGGCAACCTCGACTCCCGCACGGGCGCCGAGATCCTCAACTTCATGCGTCAGGCCGTACGTGAGTTCGGCCAGACGATCGTGATGGTCACCCACGACCCGGTGGCCGCTTCGTACTCCGACCGTGCGGTGTTCCTCGCCGACGGCCAGATCGTCGACGAGCTCGTCGACCCGACCGCCGACTCGGTCTTCGACCGTATGCGCACCCTGGGAGCCTGACCATCATGTTCCGCCTCACACTCAAGAACATCTCCGCCAAGAAGAGCCGCTTCTTCCTCACGTCGATCGCGGTCATCCTCGGCGTCGCATTCATGGCGGGCACGCTCGTGCTCACCGACACCATCAAGAAGTCGTACAACGACCTCGCCGGCAACGTGTACGAAGACACCGACGCCGTCGTGCGCTCGGCGACTGTCGTCACCGACGCGAACAAGAAGGAGTCCCGGGGCACGCTCGACGCCGCGGTGCTCGACCAGGTCCGGGCCGTCCCGGGCGTGGAAGCGGCCGACGCTTCGGTGGTCGGCATCGCCATGGTGGTCGGCAAGGACGGCGACCTGCTCGACGCCA
>JBEVDP010000336.1:0-3189 GCA_040513235.1 Acidimicrobiia bacterium
TCCCGGGCGGCGTCGTCGACGAGCTCAGACATCCGGAAGCTCTCGCTCTTCTTCCTCGACGAGTTCCGCGTCGATCGGCTCGGCGAGCTGCGCGTACCTCGCAAGTACTGGATCGTGGCGCTTGCGCTCCCACGCGTTGCGCAGCTCGGTCACGCCGAGCGCGTCGGGGTCGCAGCTCGAACATTCGACGCGCGGCGACGAGCTCGTCTCCGTCGGATGCGAGGCGAACACGCCTGCTTCGATGCCCTCGACCATCAAACCCAACGTCGCGCCGACGTGGGCGAGGACCGCGTCGGTGACCTCGTACCCGATCCTCTTGAAGTTGCCCTTGTACGACACGAACCAGTACTCGGCGAGCACGGACGCATCGGGTGTCTGTTGATGCAGACGCGCCGCGACTCCGTAAACCGGGAGCTGCACGCGCAACCCGCGGTCATCCGGGTTCTCCTCGGACAGGCCGGTGTAGTAGTTGGCCTTGCCCGTCTTGTAGTCGACGACGTGGAGTCCGCCGTCTTCGTCGACGTCGACGCGGTCGGCCTTGCCGCGGAAGTGCAAGGTTCGGCCGTCTGGCAACGCGATCGGGACGGCGCCCACGGTTGAGTGCGACATCCCGAAGCCCAGCTCGACCGCAATCGGCCGCGTCCGCTTCTCGCGCCGGTTGAGGTCGTCGGCGGTGAGGAACCGTTGCAGGTCGCGGTGGATCCGCACCTGGTTCCGACGCCAGAACACGGGCCGGCCGGTGACGCCGCGTGCCTCGTACTCGGCACACACCGCGTCGCCGATCTCGCTCATGCGCGCCCGATCCGCGTCAGACCAGGGATCGTTCGGGCTCGGCGGCGCGTCGCGCGCCAGAACCTCGAGCATGAACCGTTCGAGTGCGTCGTGGACGAGGCTGCCCCGGTCCAACGCGCTGAGCTCCAGCGCCTCTTCGGGATTCTCGACGGCTTCGACGCCGAACACTTCGGTCAAGAGGTAGTCGAACGGGCACGCGGCCCAACACTGGATGCGCGTCGCCGAGGTCGACGTGGAGACGGGCGACGGGATCGGTAGCCCCCCGAGGTTGCCGTCGAACCGGGTGAACTCCTCGCTGCGGCGGGCACCGAGCATTGTCGCGCCGGCCGTGAGTGACGCGTCCGCAGACGCGCGCGCGAGGTCCCATGGGTTCGCCGGCGACGCGACCATCAGCGTACGGAGCCGGTGCTCCTGCGCGGTCGCCGGGAAGTCGAGCGCGCGCAGACCACCGTCGAACGACGGCGTGTGCCGTACCCACGACACGTCGGCATGAAGAAGGTCCTCCGTCCACCACCGCGTTCCCGACAGCTCGGACGCGAGGTCGAGCACCCATCGAGACGGGATGCGTTCGCTGCTGCGACGGAGGTCTCCGCGCGGAACGCCGAGCACGTGGCGCGGCGCGCCGGCGAGCGTCGCGATCAGGTGGCGATGCTCGCGTTCGACGCGACCACGTCGCAACGGGAGGTCGTCACCCGCCACTTCACGTTCGTCGTCGGGAAGGAGCGAGTCGTCGCGCACGCGTCCCGGGAAGGTCCCCTCGGCCATGCCGAGCACGACGACGAGATCGAGGTCGAGCCCGACGCCCATCGCGATCGGGCCGACGAACACCCCCTCGCCGAAACGGCCGACCCGGCCCAGGTCCGACTCGAGCTCGAGCGCGAGCGTGCGGGTGAAGACGTCGAGCCCGGCGGCGTCCTCGACACCGTCGAGCGCGGCAAGTCGATCGAGCGCAGCATCGACGCGTTCCGCCGCCTTGCGTTCGGGCTCGGGCCACGCCTCACGGCGGTGCGGCGTGCCGAGCAGCGCATCGAGGTGCGTCCGCGCCCAGCGCGCATGCTCGCCCCACGCGCGCGGCTCTCGCGCGGCAGCGTCGAGTTCGTCGACGAGGCCGAGCACGAACGTGCGCAGGCGACGGGCACGCTCGGCGGTCTCGCGCCGGCGCTCGGCCCGCCACGGTGGCTGCTCGGGATCTGCTTCGGCCTCGGCTGCGCGCGCCTCGCTGCTGTCGGCGATGGCGGCGAGTCGCTTGTCCCAGTCCTCGCGGCCCGCGACGACACCTGCGTCGCGCGAGAGCCGTTCCCACCGGACGGTCGGCGCCCAACGACCGTCGACCAGGATGGGTGCGCCGGCGAGCCATGCGAACACGTCCTGCCGACGGAAGCCGCGCTCGGGCAGGCGCAGGAGGTCGAGGAGCACCCGTCCCGCGACCCGCCCCGCGAGCGGCACGACCGCGGGGCCGTTCACCGCGATCTGCGCGGCCGCGAGCTGCTCGTGGACGAGCCGCGCGTACGGATCGTCGCTCGCGTACAGCAGGGCGATGCGGCCGAGCGGTGTGCCGGCACGCACTGCGTCGACGACGGCGCGGATCGCCATGCGCACCTCGTCGTCCGCGTCGGACGCGAGCACGATGCTCGTACGGCCGGCGTCAACGAGCGGCGTGCTGCGGTTCGAAAGCGGCGGGTCGAGCTTGGGCACGAGCCGCCTCAGCCCGGTTTCGACCTCGGCATCGGCGGCCGCGTCGTGCGTCGTGCCTGCGAGCACCACGACCGCATTCGCCGTCGCGGCCGCGTCGAACAAGACCGCGGCGTGGCGCGACATCCGCTGCGGCAGGAAGACGAGCACGACCCCGAGGCGGTGCTCACCGCGCGTGCGCAGAGCGCTGGCGGCGCTCATCATCAGGTCTTGCTCGTCGTACCACTCGGGTTCCAACGCGGCGCGGGTCGCGCGGTGGATGCGGACGACATCGGCCGCGCGTGCGCTCGTCCGTGCGAGCGCGTCGAGCCCGGCGTCGGAAACCTCGCGTAGTTCGCGGTACGTCGCGACCAGCGCGGTTTCGGTCGCCTCGTGCTCGGCGACGGGCGCGAAGAGGCCCGGCTGCGCTGCCAGCGACGCACGCAACGCCGCGGCGATGACCGGTGTCGACACGGGCCGGCGCCCGGAGGCAGCGAGGCTCCCAGCCCCGAGCAGTTCCGCCAACCGGTACGGCGTCATGAACGACACCGCGACCAGACCGACACCGCCCGCGCTCGCCGCCCCGAGATCTCCGGACGCGAGCAGCCGCCGGGTCGCGACACCAACGTGATTCGACGGCACGATCACAGTCACCGGTGCCAGCGGGTCGGTGGCCTTGGCCGCCGCGATGTGCGTCCGCAAAGCGTCGACCGCGGCGCGTCCGTA
>JBEVDP010000337.1:0-3593 GCA_040513235.1 Acidimicrobiia bacterium
GGGCAATCCGATGCGGGGGACGGCATACGACCGGGCCAGGCGACGCTCGAGATCGGGGTCGCGTTCGAGGGCGTCGGCCGTCGGGCCGGTACGCATCGTGCCGAGGCTGACGCAGTTGGCCGTCACTCCGTGCGGGCCGACCTCGGCGGCGAGGCCCCGCATGAACCCCATCGCGCCGGCCTTGGCGGACCCGTAGATGGCCTGGCCCCGCTCGCCCTTGCGGCCCGCGTCGGACGCGATCGTCACGACGCGACCCCACCTGCCCTCGACCATCGACCCGACGTAAGAGTGGGTGACGTGGAGGATCGCGCCGAGATTCAGGCGCATCAGATACTCCCAGTCGTCGGGCTCGGTGTCGACGAAGTGCGTCAGGTCGAAGCCCGAGGTGGGATTGCCGGCGTTGTTGACGAGAATGTCGACGGGCCCGGTGGCCTCCCGCATGGCGCGGACCTTGACCGGGCTCGTGACGTCGGCCTTGACCGCGGCGGCGACCGAATCCCCACCGAGGTCGGCCGCGACCTTGGCCGCGCGTTCCTCGTAGATGTCGTTCACGTACACGAACGCACCGCACCCCACGAGCACGCGCGCGATCTCAGTCCCGACGCCGTTGCCGCCACCGGTGACGAGCGCGCGCCGGCCAGATAGATCTATGTCCAGCGGCACTATCCCGCTCCTGGCGCTTCGCGCCGGGCCGCTGGGCCCCGCCTCGGGCGGCGCAGGATACCTGCGCCTGGGTTCCCTCGGCTCAGGCGCACGTCAGACTTCCATGACGACGGGGATGACCGTCGGGCGCCGGCGCGTGCGCTCGTCGATGAACTTGGCGAGCGACTTACGGGCGTGGCGGCGCATCGTGTCGAAATCGGTCGCGCCTTCGCGCGCGGCCTCGGAGATCGACTCCCGCACGACCTGCTTCGCTTCCTCGAGCAGGTCCTCGGCCTCCGGCGCGTACACCCATCCGCGCGTGACGATCTCGGGGCCGGTCACGACCTCGCCCGTCTGCGAGTCGAGCGTCACGATCACGACGACGACACCCTCTTCGGCCAGCGCGCGCCGGTCGCGCAGCACTCCGTGGCCGATGTCGCCGACGATCCCGTCGACGTACATATAGCCCGCGGGAACGGCGCGGCGCTCGACCTCGGCGCCTTCGGGCAAGAACGTGACGGCGTCACCGTCCTCGCACACGAGGACGTGCTCTTCGAGCACGCCTGCGTCGACTGCCAGGCGCGCGTGGTGCACCAGATGCCGGTACTCGCCGTGCACCGGGATGAACCACTCCGGCTGGAGCAAACTGAGCACGAATTTCAGCTCTTCGGCCGAAGCATGGCCGGACACGTGCACCGGCGAATTGCGGTCGTGCACCACCTCGGCGCCGGCGCGATGGAGCGCGTCGATCACGCGCGAAACGTTGGACTCGTTGCCCGGGATCGCGTGCGCGCTGATCACCACGACGTCGTCTTCGGAGACCTTCACGTACCTGTGCTCGTGCGCGGCCATCAGCGACAGCGCGCTCATCGGCTCACCCTGCGAACCGGTGCAGATGATGCAGACGTCACCGGGCGCGTACCGGGCCGTTTCCTCGATGTCGATCACCGCGTGCGCGGGGAGGTCGAGGTACCCGAGTTCGCGACCCAACGCGACGTTCTGCACCATCGAACGCCCGACGAACGCGATGCGCCGGCCGTGCAGGGCCGCGGCCTGCGCGACCTGCTGCACACGGTGCAGGTGCGACGCGAAGCTCGTGACGATGAAACGCTTCGACGGGTGCTCGCGGAACAGTGAACGCATCGCGGTACCCACGGTCGACTCGGACGCAGTGAATCCCGGCTTTTCCGCGTTGGTGGAGTCGGACATCAGCAAGCGCACGCCGCCGTCGCGGCGCGCGAGCTCGCCCATGAGCGCGAGGTCCGTGCGACGGCCGTCGACGGGGGTGAGATCGAGCTTGAAGTCGCCGGTGTGCACGATGGTGCCGGCCGGCGTGAAGAACGCGGTCGCGAAACCGTGCGGCACCGAGTGCGTGACCGGGATGAACTGGCAGTCGAACGGTCCGATGTGGCGGCGCTCACCGTCGCGGATCGGGATCAGCTGCGTGCGGTCGAGCATCCCCGCTTCTTCGATGCGGTTGCGCGCGAGCGCGAGCGACAACTCCGAGCCATAGATCGGAACCGGAACGTCGCGCAACAAGAAGGAGAGCCCGCCCGCGTGGTCCTCGTGCGCATGCGTGACCAGCACGGCCTCGACGCGTTCCGCGTTCTCCCGCAAGAACGTGAAGTCGGGCAGCACGAGATCGACACCAGGCATGTCGGCGTCGGGGAACATCAGTCCGCAGTCGACGACGAGCAAGCGATCGTCGACCTCGATGCAGAAACAGTTCCGGCCGATCTCGCCCAGGCCGCCGAGGAAGACGATCCGTACGCTGTCGGTCATTCCGGCGGACGGTACCACCGGAGTGCCATTCGCCCGCTCAGAGGGCCGCTCGGGCCCCGGCTCGGGCGTGCGCACGATACGTGCGCCGCTGATCCTCGCCTCAGGTCAGTATTTGTGGCCCCGTCCGGGATGGGCTTCGTCGAGGACGCGCGCGGGAACGCGACGCAGGTCCTTCACGATGCCGAGCACGGCCAGCGCCTTGAGCCCGTAGTACGTCGTGTCGATCTGCCACCAGCGAAAGCCCTGGCGCGCCGACGACGGGTAGCGGTGGTGATTGTTGTGCCAACCCTCGCCGCCGGTGACCAGTGCGATGAGCATGGAGTTCCGGCTCGTGTCGGTCGTCTCGTACGAACGGCGGCCGAAGACATGCGCGGCCGAGTTCACGAGGAACGTCGTGTGCCACAACAAGATCGTCGACGCGAAGAACCCGACGATGAGGCCGCTCCAGCCACCGATGAGGTAGCACGTGACGCCGAGCGACCAGGGGCCGATCCAGTCGTGCTTGTTGAGGAAGCGCAGCTCCGGGAAGCGGGAGAAGTCCTTGATCTCCTCGACGTCGGTCCCGCCGTAGCGGTCGCACAGGATCCAGCCGACGTGGCTCCACCAAAAGCCGCGGCGGGGTGAGTGCAGGTCGGCGTCGGTGTCGGCGGCGCGGTGGTGGACGCGGTGATGCGCGGCCCACCAGAGCGGACCCTTCTGCGCGCACGTCGTGCCGAGGAACGCGAGCACGAACTGTGGAAAGCGTGCGAGCCGGTAGCTGCGGTGCGAGAAGTACCGGTGGTAGCCCGCGGTGATCACCCACATGCGGCCGAAGTACGTGATCGCGAACAACGCGACTGCGGTCCACGTGATGCCCGTGAAGATGACGAGCAGCGGCAGGAGATGCAAGGCCAGGAACGGGACCGACGTCCGCCAGTTGATGCGCTCGTCGGCGCGCGATTCGGTCGCTCGGTCGTCGGAGGTGGAGCCCTCCGCAGGCCTGATCTCGGTTGCCGTCACGTACGCCTCTCCGGAGCGGCCGCCCAGGGCCTACCTACCTACTGGTCGGTAGACTAACCGGCAGCCGCGACGGACGGGCGACCCACCCGCGACATTTCTGTGACGATTCTTCCCGCTCACAGGGCCGCTCGGGCCCCGGACCTGACCCCACCGAAGCTTCGCTTCGGCGG
>JBEVDP010000338.1:0-3692 GCA_040513235.1 Acidimicrobiia bacterium
GAGCGCATGCTCCAAGTGTTGTGGAACAGCGGCATCGGCGACGCGCCACCGGCGGTCGTCCCCTACCTCGCGTATCCGTGGGTGGTCGCCAACGACCGGATCAAGGACGCGGGATGGGTCCCGCGACACAGCAACGAGGAAGCAATTCTGCTCGCGTCGCCACGGCCGGCGAAGAGCCCGCTGCCCTGGATCGCCGCGGTCGCGGCCGTGTTGTTGGGCGCGGGGTTTGCGACCTGGTGGGTTACGCGCCGCGGCCGAGGTGGTTCGTAGCCCAGTCGTCCCAGTCGTGCGTGAAGTACTTCACGCGCACCTTCTTGTACTCCTTGATCGACCAGAGCAAGCAGTACTCGTCGATGCCGGTCTCGGTGCGGATCGCGTCGATCGTTGCTTCGCAGTCGCGCGCGCTCCGGCCGTGCACCATGGTGAACACGCTGTAGGGCCAGTCGTCGTACGTCGGGCGGCGATAGCAATGGCTCACGGCCGCGAAGCCGGCCATCTGCGGGCCGATCTCTTCGAGCTGCTCGTCGGGCACCGCCCAGACGCCCATCGCGTTGGCCTTGAAGCCGGCACTGCGGTGGTTCATCACGGCTGCGAAGCGGCGCATGAGCTTGCGCTCCTTGAACGAACGCAACATCGTGAGCACGTCGTCTTCACCGACGCCGAGTTGGTCGGCCTGGACGGCGAACGGGCGCTCGACCGTCGGGAGATCCTCTTGCACGATGCCGATCGTCGCGATCTCGAGATCGGAGAGATCGGGCGCGGGCATCTCTGCCTTGCGTTCGGGCCGTTCGTGTTCTTCGACGGTCGCCTTCGCGTCGGCCGCCATCTGACCGGTCATGTCGAGCTTCACGCCGATCTTGTACAGCTTCAGCGTCGGCAGCTTGCGCGTCACCGACGCACCAGACTCGCGGTGCAACGCGTCGACGTGCTCATCGAGCGACGAGCCCGGCGGCACCGCCACCGTGTACCAGAGGTTGTATGCGTGGTTGCGTTTGTAGTTGTGGCTCACGCCCGGGTGCTCGTTGATGCGCGCCGCCGCGGCATCGATGGCGTCGGGGTCGACCTTGGCCGCCACGAGCGCGGACGTGTACCCCAGCGCGCGCGTGTCGAAGATCGCGGAGAGCTGGCGCAGCACGCCCGCCTCCTTGACGCGCTCGATGCGCTTGCGGACGTCGGGCTCGGCGATGCCGAGCCGCTCCGCGAGCACCGAGTACGGCGAGGGGGCGAGCGGGAAGTCCCACTGCACCGCGTTCAGGAGTTCGCGGTCGAGGTCGTCGAGATCCTGGGTGTCACGGGGTCCGGTCATCGCACCCATGGTCGCGCGTGCCGCATCAGGGCGCCGCTTCGGGAGCGGTCTCGGGCGCGGCTTCGGGCTGAGAGGTGGCCGTCGGGTCCGGCGGAGCTTCGGGGACGGTGCTGGCCAGCGCCATCTCGACCAGGAGCGGTTCGGCCCCCCGCAACAGCTCCAACTCAACGACGGCGCCCGGCTCGTACGAGCGCACCGTGGCCATCAATTCGGCCATGTTCAGGACCGAGCGGCCGTCGACCGCGAGCACGATGTCGTTGGGCAAGACCCCGGCTTGGGCCGCGGTGCTGTCGGGCGGGACGTCGGTGACGATCGGGCCGGCCGGGCTGTCGGTGCCCTCGACGCCGAGCGCGCCGTGCGCGGCGTAGCCGTTCGTGCGCAAGTCGTTGGCGATCGCGATCGCGAGCGTGATGGGAACTGCATACGCGCTGCGCTGTTCGCCGATCGGCGCAAGCACTATCCCCGCCACCGCGCCCGTTCGATCGATCAAAGCGCCGCCCGACGACCATGCGGTCGCGAGCGCGTCCGATTCGAGGAGGCCGCTCGTGGTCGGTCCACTCAGTTCGGCCACGAGCGAGTCCGTCGACGAAACGACACCGCTGCTGATCCACGGGTTGGTTTCGCCGGGCGGGTGCGCGCCGACGATCCACACGCTCTCGCCAGTGCGCAGTGTCTCTTCCGCGAGGGGGACCGCTTGCACCGGAGTGTCGACCGCGAGCAGCGCGAGGTCGGTCGTCGGGTCGCGGCCCACCACGGTTGCGTCCAGCGTCTCACCGTCCTCGGTCGTGATGACCGCGCTCGGCGATTCCCCGATGACTCGTGCACTGGTCAAGATCTCGCCCGCGTGTCGCAGCGCGACTCCTGACGCGCGGCGGGCCCCGTTGACGTCGGAAACGGTCACCATCACGAGGCCCGGGGCCACCGCATCGACGAGTTGGGCCACAGCCGCGTCGCCCGCCGCAACCTGCTCGACGGCCTGGTCGGTTAGGGGATCCTCGTCGTCGCTGAGGACGCCGAGCGCGCCGAGCGCCAGGACTGTGATCACGGCGCCGGCGAGGCCCGACGCCAGCGGGACGACGAGGGTGCGCAACCGCATCCGCGCGCGGGTGCGGCGGGGGACCGGGTGCAACTCGCTCGGGTGCACCCAGAGCCGATCCAACCGGTCGGGCGGCGCGCCGCGCGGCCGGTCCCCTCCGGGCTCGAGATGCGCGTCTGGACCTTCCAACGGGTCTTCGGCATCGTGGCCCTCGTCGTGCTCGTCCGCGGGCCCCATCGCGGGGCGAGTGTAACGACGGTGCCTCCCGAGAAGGCCTCACCCCCTCCCCGGCGTGCCACTGCGCAGGCTGCGGCCGTACCCGCCGGAGAGGTCGTTTCGTAGACTGCCACCCGTGCTCACGCCCCCGATTGATCCGGCGGTACGCGACTGGGTCGCGCTGACCTCGTCGGTGCTCGACGCGGCCGCGGCCACAGCCTGGGTGACGACGCCGAGTTCGGGCGCGGTCGTGAGCTTCCTCGGCGTCGTGCGCGATCACGCCGACGGCCGCGACGGCGTGCGCGCGATGACCTACGAGGCGTATGAGGAGCCCGCGCTTGCAGCGATGGCCGAGGTCGTCGAAGCCGCGCGCCGGCAGTGGCCCGATCTCGAACGCGTCGTGCTGTGGCACCGCATAGGCGACCTCGACCTGTCGGAAGCCTCGGTCGTGGTGGTCGTCGCGGCCCCTCACCGCGGCGCCGCGTTCGAGGCGGCCCGCTTCTGTATCGACACCTTGAAGGAAACGGTGCCGATCTGGAAGCAGGAGCACCACGCGGGCGGCTCCGACTGGGCGATCGAGCAGCATCCGATCCGTCCCGTGAAAGCGGTGTAGGAAGACGCCGTGGGATTCCTTTTGTTCGCCGTGGTTGCGAGCGTGATCGGCATCGTGATCGTGCTCGTGCGCAACCGGCGACCATCGTCGATGCAGCACAGCATCGACGAGTTCGAACGCGGGTTGCGTGCGTTGGCCCCGGAGCACCGGAGCCGGCGCAGGCAACCGCCAGAGTGAGAGGCGCGTTCCTGTGCCTCGCGACCTCGCAATCGATCTCGGGACGGCCAACACCCTCGTGTACGCGCGCGGGCAGGGGATCATTCTCAACGAACCCACTGTCATCGCGCTGAACAGCCGCACCCAAGACGTACTGGCGATGGGGCAAGAGGCGTGGCAGATGATAGGCCGCACGCCCGGCTACATCGTGGCGGTGCGGCCGTTGCGCGGGGGCGCGATCACGGACTTCGAGATCACGCAGCGCATGATCCGGCTCTTGTTCCAGCGCGCGGGAGTCAACCGGTTGTATCGCGCGCGCGTGCTGATCTGCGTGCCGTCTGCCATCACGCACGTTGAGCAGCGCG
>JBEVDP010000339.1:0-2897 GCA_040513235.1 Acidimicrobiia bacterium
GTGGCGTCGACGATATGGGCGTCGCCCTCGTCGAGCACGAGGAGCACGTGCGCGTCGCCGGTCTTGTACGAGCGGTCGGCTTCGATGCTGTCGTACAGCCGCAGCACCGCGGGCGTAGCGCCGCGCTGCATGATGCGGCGCATCGCGTCGAGGCACTCGGCGAACGTCGCGAACGCATACGCGGCGCGGCCCTCCGCGGCGGGAACCGGGTGAAGGCGCAGCCGCGCGCCCACGATGACGCCGAGCGTGCCTTCCGAACCCACGAACAGTTGCGTGAGGTCGGGCCCGACCGCGGCGCGCGGCGCCCCGCCCGTCGTGATGACCGTACCGTCGGCGAGCGCGACGTCGAGACCCGCCACGATGTCTTCGATCTTCCCGTAGCGGGTTGAGAATTGTCCCGCCCCTCGGCACGCGAGCCAGCCGCCGACCGTCGAGAGCGCCATCGACTGCGGCCAGTGCCCGCATGTGACGCCGTGTCGGTCGCGCAACTCGTCTTCGAAGACGTCGCCGAACGTCCCCGGCAGCACGTCGACGAGCATCGATGACGAGTCGACATCGACGATGCCCGCAATCCCCGTGAGGTCGAGCAGCACGCCGCCGAACGCGGGCACGCTCGCGCCGCACACGCCACTGCGGCCCGCGGCGGCCGTCACGGGAACGCGAGCGTCGTTACAGACGCGCAGGATCTCGGGGACGGCCGCGACCTCGGCCGGGCGCACGACCGCTCCGGCACGCGCCGCGACCTGGTCGTCGAGCGCCCAGATCATTGCGAGCGGCCACCAGTCGCGGCTTGCCTCATCGACCACCGCACCGGCGCGCACGACGTCGGCTCCGGTCGCAGCGAGGCGCTGCGCGAGCGCGTCGTCGATCTCCACGCGCGGTGCGGAAAGGTGGTCGGTGACGGTACCGCCGGCGCCGGGGAACGCGATGGGAGGAGTGGGCGCGCCGCGGTTCGTGTTCATCGTCATCCTCGGGCCATCCTCGGCCCAATCCTGGGGTTACGACGGCCGCTGGAGGAGCGCGTCGAGCGCAGTCTCGGGCAGCTCGCCCGCCTCCCGCTCGGCCTGGACCCGCGCACGGTACTGCTCGGCCTGGGCGCGTTGCTCGGCCGTGTCCCATCCGAGCTCGGGTCCGATCAACGCCGCGACATCGTCGGCCGCCGCCGCCGATGTGTCCCGGGCCAGCAGGCGGGCGCGCGTGCGCCGGCTCAGCACGTCGTCGACGGACGTGGCCATCTCCGATCGCACCGCGTACACGGCCTCGGCCTTGAGGTAGTCGAGGCCCGGGATGAGCGGCTCGCCCAGCGCGGCATCGGCGCGGACCAACGCGAGGATCTCGCGGGCGTCACCGCCGTACCGGGCCGCGAGCGCAGGCGGCAGATCGGACGCGTCCCAGCCCGTGGTGCCGTGCAGGCGGAGCCGCTTGGTTGCGCTGCGTCCGTCATGGTCGAGCAGCTTGGTGATCTCGTCGACCGCGTCGGCAGCCATGCGCCGATAGGTCGTGAGCTTGCCGCCGGTCACGGTGACGACCCCGCTCGGTGCGACTCGCACCGAATGCCGCCGGCTGAGATCGGCCGTGCGTTCGCTCGCAGCCGCCCGCACGAGCGGGCGCAGGCCGGCCCACGTTCCGAGCACGTCGCCGGCGGTGATCGTGGTGGTGACGGACGCGTTGATCGCGCGCAGCAAGTACTCGATGTCGGCCGGTGTGCACTGCGGATCATCGAGCGGGCCGTCGTAATCGGTGTCGGTGGTCCCGATGTAGGTGAACGCGAATTCGCCGTTGCCGCGATCACCCCACGGAACGACGAACACCGAACGGCGATCCTTCGGTACGGGCACGACGACCGCGATCGTGTTGCGCACGAGTCGCCACGGGACAGTGATGTGGATCCCCTTGGCGGGGCGGATCATGTCGGGGTCGGTGCCTTCGTCGAGCGTGCGCACCTCGTCGGCCCACACGCCGGTCGCGTTGACGACCGTACGGGCGCGGACCTCCATCTCGCGGCCGTCGGCGAGGACGCGCGCAGTCGTGACCCGACCGGCGGCGTCCTTCTCGAGCCCGGTGAGTGTCACATAGTTGGCGAGCGCGGCGCCGTGATCGGCGGCGGTACGCGCGATCGTGAGCGTGAGGCGGGCGTCGTCGGCCTGCGCGTCGTAGTACACGTACGAACCCGCGAGCCGCTCGGCGGGCAACGTCGGCATGTATTCGAGCGCGGCTTCGTTCTTCACCCGCTTGTGGAGCTTGCCGATGCGAGCGCCCCCGGTGAGGTCGTACATCCACATCATCGTGCCGAGCACGCGGGCGAGACGGCGGGGAAGCAGTCCGTCCTTGGTGAACACGGGCAAGAGGAACGGCAACACCCGCACCATGTGCGGCGCGGTCTTGCGCAAGATCTGGCGTTCGGCCAGCGCCTCGTAGACGAGGCCGACTTCCTTCTGCTGCAAGTAGCGGATGCCGCCGTGGACCAGCTTCGACGACTTCGACGACGTTCCCGACGCGAAGTCGCCCTTGTCGATCAGCGCGGTGCGCAGGCCCCGGCTCGCGGCGTCGAGCGCGACGCCCGCTCCCGTGATGCCACCGCCAACCACGAGGACGTCGAACTCCTCGGCGGCCAGGCGGCGCAGCGCGTCGGCGCGGTGGAAAGGCACCCGCGAAGGCTACCGGGCAGTAGCTCCCGTGACCGCGCCCGAAACGGCTCGCATCACATGTGCGCGATCACGCCCCGTTCAGGTGGGCAAACGTGCACATCACACGTGAGCACTTCCCCTCAGAGGTCGCGGCCGAGGAACACCATGTCGAAGTCGAACGCATAGGTGTGGATCGGCGGAACAACCGTAAAGCCGAGCGACTCGTACAGGGCGATGGCGTTCGTACGGCTGGCGAGCACGTCAAGGATC
>JBEVDP010000340.1:0-6116 GCA_040513235.1 Acidimicrobiia bacterium
GGAGTACAACGAACACTTCTACGCGACCTTCTTCCTGGACGTGCACGGCTTCATGCTCGAGGTCGTGACCTACGAGAAGGTCGACGCTGCCGACGCATGAGGCCCGGGGAGACGAGGGACGTCGACGAGCACCATTCCCCCTGCCGGAGCGCGCAGTCGAGTACCGATCGGCAGTTCGGGACGCGAGCCCGGTCGTAGCGCATGGTGGTGCGCGCGTCGCCCGAAAACTCGATTGCGTGTGTCGCTGCGCGCGAGCAGAGTTCGCGGCTTGCCCGAGAACTACTTCGATGACTGGGTCGCGCAGCACTACGAGGTCCTGTGGCCGCACCTCTTCCATCCGGAGGTCGTCGAACCCGCGGTGAGCTTCCTCGCTGATCTGGCTGGCGATGGGCGCGCCCTTGAACTTGGTATCGGCACTGGTCGCCTCGCCCTGCCGCTGCGGCGCCGAGGCATCCGAGTTGACGGCATCGAGCTATCGGCGGCGATGGTCGAACAGTTGCGCTCCCAGCCGGGTTCCTCCGACATCGCTGTGACGATTGGCGACTTCGCAACCGCGAACGTGAATGGCACGTTCACCGTCGCGTACCTGGTGCGAAACACGATCATGAACCTGACGACGCAGGATGCGCAGGTCGAGTGCTTCCTCAATGTTGCGGGGCATCTGGAACCGGGCGGCTTCTTCGTGATCGAGGTCATCGTTCCGCCGTGGCAACGACTCGTGCCGGGCGAGACTGTCGTTCCGTTCGATGTGAGCCCCGTACATCTCGGCTTCGACGAGATTGAAGTGGCGACGCAGAACTCGTGGTCGCACCACTACTGGTTCGTAGACGGCGAGACCAAGTCCTTCTCGGCGCCGTTCCGCTACGTGTGGCCATCAGAGTTGGATCTCATGGCTCGCCTTGCCGGGATGGCGTTGCGCGATCGGTGGAGCGACTGGAACCGAGAGCCCTTCACCAGCAAGAGCCGTAGCCATATCTCGGTCTGGCAGAAGCCCGAGTAGCGCGCGCTCGAGGCGCATCAAAACCGAAGTGGTACTCGACCGCGCGCTCCGGAACAGGCAATCTGCCGTGCGTGATCGTGCGTGCAGTCCTTTTCGACTCGGGTGACACGTTGCTGCGTCCCATCGGCGGTCGGTGGAACCCTCGGTTCGACTTCGAGCAAGTCGTACTTCGTCACGCGCCCGACGTCGACGCGTCGATGTTTCCCGCCGCGTTTGCTGAGGGACAGACGTTCCTTGACAACGCTGCGAACACTCCGGATCGGGACGACTACCACCGCGCGATGCTGCGTGTGCTGGGTGTCTCGGAGCCCAGCGCCGATCTGCTCCATGAACTCGATCGACCCCTCAATCGTCCAGTAGTTGAACCCTTTCCTGACGTTCGACGGTCGCTCACCGAACTGCGGTCCGCGGGCGTGCGAATGGCAGTTGTCTCGGATAGCTGGCCCAATCTTGAAGCGATCTACCGACAGCTCGGACTGCGAGACTTCTTCGATGGCTTCGCGATCTCCACGATTGTCGGGTGCCGCAAGCCAGACCCGCGGATGTACCGAGCGGGGAGCGACATCGTCAGGGTTGTGCCCGCTGACTGCCTGTTCGTTGACGACGATCCAGCGCTGGTTTCCGCGGCGATGAGCCTTGGCTATCGGGGAGTTACGATCTGCCGGGAGGCAGAACGCCCCGACGATGTGCCTTCAATCGAGTCGCTCGACGAACTCCGCGGCCTCCTCGCCCTCGACTGAGCGGCCATACCCGACCGAAGGAGAGTTCGGCATGGCGTCGATTTCCGAGCGGGAGAACCGTGAGATCGAGGCGGCGAACGCCTCCGGCAACACCCCGGTCGTCTTCATCCACGGCCTCTGGGTGCTGCCGAGCAGCTGGGCCAACTGGGTGGACTTCTTCAAGCAGGCCGGCTACGCGCCGCTGACGCCGGATTGGCCAGACGATCCGGAAACGGTTGCAGAGGCCCGGGCGAATCCGGACGTCCTCGCCAAGAAGACCTTGAAACAGATCGCCGATCACACCACCGAGATCATCAATGCCTTGGAAAAGAAACCCGCGGTAATGGGGCACTCGACCGGTGGCTTGCTGGCGCAGATGCTTGCGGGCCGGGGCCTCTCGGCGGCCACGGTGGCGATCGACCCCGGGGTCTTCCGCGGCGTTCTGCCTCTCCCGGTCTCCGTGCTGAGGACCGCGGGCCCGTTCCTGGTCAACCCGCTCACGCGTGGCCGCGCGATCACGCTCACGTTCGACCAGTTCAAGTACGGCTGGGCGAATGCGCTGGACGAGAACGAGGCGAAAGAGCTGTACGACACGTTCCACGTCGCCGGCTCCGGGATCGCTCTCGTACAGATGGGCAACGCGAACCTCAACCCGTGGACGGAGTCGAAAGTGAACACGAAGAACCCCGACCGCGGTCCGCTCTTGATCATCGAGGGCGAGAAGGACCACACGGTGCCGTGGGCGATCGCGAACTCCTCCTACAAACGGCAGAAGCGCAATCCCGCCGTCACGGAGATCGTGAAGATCCCGAACCGAGGCCACTCCCTCACGATCGACCGCGGCTGGCGCGAGGTCGCCCAGACGGCGCTCGACTTCGTCAAGCGCTTCGCATAAGCGGTCACGCGCGGCGGCGACGTCCTGGCAGAACGCGCGGGTCGGTGCCTGCCAGCTTCGCCGTCAAACTCGGAGCACGGAACCGGCGGATCCGGGCTCGCTCACCCTCGATCGAACCGCGAGTCCATCGTCAGCCGCTTGTGGATCCCTTCTGTTGGTCGTCCGCCCGCGTACCCTCCTCCGGCGTGGTGCGCGAGCTCGACCTCGACCTGGCCGATGGAAAGACGTTGCATGCGTACGACGCCAGGGGTGACGACGCCAAACGAGTCGGTGCTCAGCACCTCGCAGTCTTCTGGCACCACGGCACACCGAACATCGGTGCGCCCCCTGCGCCGTTGTTCGCCGCGGCCGACCGGCTCGGTCTGCGCTGGGTTTCCTACGACCGGCCGGGATACGGGGGGTCGAGCCCGCAACCGGGCCGCGATGTCGCGTCGGCCGCGAGGTTCACTGCCACGGTCGCCGACGCGCTCGGCATTGAACGATTCGCGGTCATGGGCCATTCCGGCGGCGCGCCGCACGCGCTCGCCTGCAGCGCCGGCCTGCCCGAACGAGTCGTCGCGGCCGTGAGCGTCGCGGCACTCGCGCCGTTCGGTGCCGACGGTCTCGACTGGTTCGCCGGCATGATCCCGTCCGGGGTTGCGGCGTTGCGTGCCGCGGCCGCGGGCCGCGCCGCGAAGGAGCAATTCGACGCGTCCGGCGCCGAGTACGACCCGGAGTTCACCGAGGCCGACCTCGCGGCGCTGACCGGCGACTGGTCGTGGTTCGCCGATGTGGTCGGCCCCGCGGTCGCGACCGGGCGCGGCGGCGCGGTCGACGACGACCTGGCCTACGTCGCGCCGTGGGGCTTCGAGCCCGCGGCCGTCACCGCGCCCACCCTGTTGCTGCATGGCGGCGCGGACGGCATCGCACCGAGTGCGCACAGCGCCTGGCTCGCGCGCCACTGCCCGGCCGCCGAGCTCCGACTCTCACCGCCCGATGGGCACATCTCGATCCTGAACCACGCGACCGCGGCGCTGGAGTGGCTGCGCACGCGCTAAGGACGCGAGGCCCTCGGTCATGTCGACCGAGTGACGACGAAGTCGATGCGCTCGGCGACAAGGCGGACGTGGAACCGGCTGTCCGCCTGCGCGAAAGGCGGCTGTTTACAGCTGGAGCCTCATGCATACGCGCGGCATGAGATCGTCGAACCCACGCTCGGTTTCTTCCCGTCGCACCGCGCGAAGTTCTGGACCGATCTCGTCTTCCTGCAGTACCGAGAAGCCGAGGTGTGCGTACAGCGCCGCGTGAACGTCCGCGAAGGTCGTCAACGTGACTGCGCGTCGGCCGGTGTCCTTCGCCCAGGTTCGTGCCTGATCGATGAGACTTCGGCCGACGCCCATTCCCTGGTGCTCGGGTTCGACGCTCACCTGTTCGATGTGTGCGTTCCCGTCGACATCGTCGACGAGCAGAAATCCGATCGGCCTGTCATTGTCATCGAACGCGACCCAACAACGACGGGCGTTCGCGTACCCGACGAATGTCTCGACCGACCGCGGTTCGTGATCGGCAATGTCATCGACCCAACGGAACGGTTCGCCCGCACGACGCTCGATCTCGCGCAGCGTTGAGGCGTCCTCCGGACGAGCCACACGCAAGCCGACAGTCACCCAGACAGCCTTCCACCAGACGCCCGAAAATTACGACGGCGGCACAAGCATGTTGAGCGATGAGGCGCCGTCCGGTTCAAGTCAGTGCCCATCCGCGAATCTGTGCGCGCGTTCGGAGCGTTCCGCGTAGCACTCGAGGGCGCGGATCAGCAGATCGGTGGCGGCGAGTTCATCAGTGTGCGTATGGTGTCTCGAACGGGGCGGGCGCATCGGGCGGTCGGATGGAGGATTCATGCTGGCCAGCAAGCTGGTGCGGCTCCGATTGGCAGGAACTCGTCTGGTCCGGCCGCTCGTCATCGCGGCCGCCGGAGTCGCCACTGTCGTGGTGGCTCCCGCCAGTGCGTCGGCGTCGCCTCCCGAGCGAGGGACCTTCTCGTCGCATGAGATCTTTGTGGACGCCGACGTCTGCGCCCCAGAGGGATTCCCGGTGGACGTCGTCCAGGACGAGACAGCAACCTTCCGAGTGCACTTCGATCGCGCTGGCGCCGTGGCGTTCGTCCAGGCGCACGTCGACTACCGGGCGGTCATCTCGGCGAACGGGCACACGATCGTTGAGCGGGACAAGTGGACGGACACGTTCTACTCGGACGGGACGGCGCGGACGGTCGGAGACACGGTGCATATCCAGGGGCTAGGCCCGGGACTAGTCCAGCATGATGCAGGGCAGATCATTTTCAACTCAGACGGGTCCGTCGCCGCGATCCACGGTCCACATCCGCAGTTCGAGGGCCAGACGTTCTGTTTCGCGTTGATGCCATAGCAACACGGCGATGGGGCGATTGGCGTCACGCGCTGCCAGGTAGCGCAGATTGCCCTGATGGTTGAGTGCGTGTCACGCGCTGCGGCGTTTCGTAGCGTCGAGGGTGCCGGTGGGTGGGTCTCGAGAATGCCTTGCCGCCTGTTGGGTTGGCTTTCGAGCGATGAAGTTTCGGTGCAGGCCGATCGTCGACAACGCGACCGATTGTTGTGTTGGGCGTCACCGTTCGAACCGCGTTTGTGGGCGGTTGAAGGCGCGAACGGTCATGGCGCGCTGTTGGCACAACAGCTCGTTGCGTCGGGCGAGACCGTCGTCGATGTGCCGGCCGCGTTGTCGGCCCGGGCACGACTGTTGGACTCGGGTCACAAGGACAAGACCGACGCGCACGACGCGTGCCCAGCGGCGATCCGCGCGTTGCGGAATCGGAATCTGCGGGCGGTCGCGGCCGACGATCACCGTCAGATTTTGCGGCTGTTGGCACGACGCCATCACCAGCTTGTCGCAGCGCGGACGCGTGCGATCTGTCGGTTGCACGCCGTGCTCGCAGAGATGATCGAAGGCGGGCTGGCCAAGAATCTCTCGGCAAAACGGGCCGCTTCTGAGCTACGCAAGCTCCGCCCCAACGACGCGATCGGGATCGAACGAAAGCGGATCGCCGTCGAGTTCCTCGACGAGGTCCGTCGCCACGACCAAGCATTGATCGAGCTCCGCTGGCGCGTCGAGAGCGCGGTCCGCGGGTCGGGCACGACGGTCACCGGCGTGCATGGTGTCGGTCCGATCGTTGCCACGTATCTGATCGGCTACACGGGTGACATCCACCGGTTTGCGAGCGCTGGTCACTACGCCCGTTACAACGCGACCGCGCCGATCGAAGCCTCGTCGGGTCCCCGCGTTCGCCACCGCCTCAACCCGAACGGGAACCGTCAGCTCAATCACGCGCTGCACATAGCGGCGCTCGGTCAGATCAGTCACGACACGCCCGGCCGCGCGTACTACCTCGCCAAGCAAGCTGAAGGGAAGTCCCGCAAAGAAGCGATGCGCTGCTTGAAACGACGGATCAGCGACGCGGTCTACCAACGATTGCGAGCCGACTCCGGCC